>NZ_CP087131.1:3014018-3315420 GCF_020911865.1 Chryseobacterium sp. C-71 | reverse complement strand
AAATTTTACTTTTAAAAGAAAGTCAGCCTATTTACAGACATTCTTTTTTAGGAAAATATGATATTAAAGATTTAAAAACCGGAAAAACGACAAGTCTGAATGAAGGAAAACCTGTTCAGGAACCAAGATTCTCTCCAGATGCAGCGAAAATTTCTTTCATTGTTGATAATAATTTATTTTATCAGGATTTAAATTCAGGAAAAATCACGCAAATCACGGAGCATGGCGTAAAAAATAAAGTGTTGAATGGTTTAGCAGATTGGGTGTATGAAGAAGAATTTGGCCATGCAAGATTGTATGAATGGACAAAAAATTCTGCTGATATTTTGTTTGTAAAGTTGGTAGAAACTGACGTTCCTGAAATTTATATTCCAGTTTACGGAAAATCGCTTTACCCAAGTGAAATGCGTTACAAGTATCCAAAAGCAGGAGAAAAAAATTCTGTTGCAACAGCACACATTTATCATTTGGCGGACGGAAAAAAGACAAAGGTCAATTTAGATCAATTCAAAAATTATTACATTCCAAATGTTATTCAAACGTCAAATGCGGATGAAATTGTTTTGATTACTTCACAAAGAACACAAAATGCTTCTGATGTGTTGAAAGTCAATACAAAAACCGGAGAGGCAACAAAACTGTTCACAGAAACGGATGATAAATGGATTGATACAGACAATGTAACTCTGGAATTTTTAGAAGACAACAGTTTTCTTTGGGGATCTGAAAGAGACGGAAACCGCCACCTGTATTGGTATGACAAAGACGGAAAGCTAAAAAAACAAGTTACCAAAGGAAATTGGGAAGTGACAGATTACTATGGTTACAACCCAAAATCTAAAGAAATCTTCGTTCAGACAACCGAAAAAGGAAGCATCAATAAAGTAGTTTCTAAAATTAATATTGAAAACGGAAAAACGCAGTTGATTTCAAATCCGGAAGGAAACAACTCGGCGAACTTCAGCAAAAACTACAATTATTTCATTGAAACTTCTTCCACAGCTTCAAAACCTTACACTTTTATTTTAAAAGATGGCAGCGGAAAACAATTGAAACAACTTCAAAACAACGATGATCAGCTTAAAAAATTACAGGCTGATAATTTTGCAGTGAAAGAATTTATAACGATTCCAAATGCAGCAGGAGATCAGATGAATGCCTGGATCATTAAGCCTAAAAACTTTGACCCGAATAAGAAATACCCTTTATTTATGTTCCAATATTCAGGTCCGGGATCTCAACAGGTTGCCAACTCCTGGGATAACGGAAATGCACTATGGTTTGAAATGTTAGCACAGAAAGGTTACATTATTGCTTGTGTTGACGGGCGTGGAACAGGTTTTAAAGGCGCTAAATTTAAAAAAGTAACGTATAAAAACTTAGGAAAATACGAGATTGAAGATCAAATCACAGCTGCAAAATGGTTTGGAACTCAAAAATATATCGACAAAACAAGAATCGGAATTTTCGGATGGAGTTTTGGGGGTTATATGGCGAGTTTGGCAATGACCAAAGGCGCTGATGTTTTCAAAACAGGAATTGCTGTTGCACCGGTGACCAACTGGAGATATTATGATTCTGTTTACACCGAAAGATTCTTATTGACACCCCAGGAAAATCCGGCTGGATATGATGATAATTCGCCAACAACGTATGCTAATTTATTGAAAGGTAAATTTTTGCTAATCCACGGAACTGCTGATGATAACGTACATTTCCAGAATTCTATGGAGTTTTCTGAAGCTTTAATTCAAAACAAAAAACAGTTTGAATTTATGGCTTATCCCGATAAAAACCACGGAATTTATGGCGGACAAACAAGACCTCAACTGTATCAGAAAATGACTGATTTTATTTTGGAGAATCTGTAATTTTAAGATTAAATTTAAACTATAAAAAATCCGAATCTCTGATATGAGATTCGGATTTTTATTTTCTTTCTTTCCAATTTTCGGGATTTCTCGAAGTGTGGAAAACAGAATATATCTCAATTAAATTTTTCTCTTTGTTGTAGAAATAGTGAATTCCGAAAGGAAATTTCTTCAGAAAAACGATTCTGTTTTCATCATATTTAAGTTCAAAAGACAAAGGGTTTTCCTTTATAAAATTGATTTTTGAACGAAAATCTTTAATAAATTGAGAGCAAAGTTTCTTATCTATCTTACTGTACCAATTATTAATTTCTTTCAAATCCCATTTTACAAAGTGACCGTAAATCAATTTAGTCGCCACTTTCTAAATCATTTAAATAATCATCCATTTCAGACTCAGAAACAAAACTTTGAGGGTTATTTCGAGAATAGCTCATCCTTCTTTTAGTCTCTTCTATTTGCCATTCAGGAACTTCATATTGTTTTTCTTTAAGATATTTATATTTCAGAAAATCAATAAAATCATTTACATCATGCAAAAATTCTTTGGGCAAAGTTTTTAAGTTAATCTCGATATCTTTTATAGTTGTTTCCATTTTTCATCTTTTATTTTACTCAAAGTTAATAAAATTCAATTATTATATTAAAAATTTTATATTTGTGAAATTGTAAAAATCTGATTCATGAAAACCAAACATCCAAAAGGCCTTCCCTATTTATTCTTCACAGAAATGTGGGAGCGTTTCGGCTATTACCTTATCCTCGGAATTTTCGTTCTGTACATGATTGACAGTGAAAAGGGAGGACTTGCTTTTGACGACAAAAATGCCGATGATATTTTCGGAACTTTTATCGCCTTAACCTATCTGACTCCTTTCTTGGGTGGATTTTTAGCCGACAGAGTTTTAGGATACATCAAAGCCATTTACATCGGAGGTTTTCTGATGGGATTGGGTTATCTCGGGGTTGGTTTGTTTAAAGAATTGCCGCTTTTTTACGCTTCGTTAGCTTTAATTATCATCGGAAATGGTTTTTTCAAGCCAAGTATTTCAACTCTTTTAGGAAATTTGTATAACGAAGAACCTTACAAAGTCAATAAAGATGCTGGTTACAATATTTTCTACATGGGAATCAACATCGGAGCCTTTGTCTGCAACATTATCGCTGCATTTATGCGTAACAAATACGGATGGGGACCTGCTTTCATGACCGCTGGAGTCGGAATGTTTGTCGGGCTTTTGGTTTTCACCATTGGAAGACGACATATTCTTCAGGCAAATATTTTAAAACCAGCACAAGAAGGTGACACAAAAATCTCTGATGTTTTGGTAAAAGTATTTTTACCAGCCATTATTTTCGGACTGATTGGATGGTTTATTCCGAATAATGTTTTCGGAAGCGATAGTACAGATGCCTTTATTTTTGCGTGCGTTCCTGTTATTTATTTCTACGTAATGCTTTATGTAAAAGCCAATGCGGAGGATAAAAAACCAATCGGCGCACTGTTGGCAATTTTCGCAGTGAGCTTAATGTTTTGGGCAGTATTTAAACAAAATGGAACAGCATTAACACGTTGGGCAAATTATTATACCGACAGAACAGTTCCTGCGCCTTTAGAAAAGCCTTTGGAAGCTATTTACTTAGTCGATAAAAAAGATTTTCAGGATAAGGAAGTTTCTGTTTATGACGACCAGTATCAGGTAAAAAAAGATGACGAAGGGAAGCCTATAAAAGAACAAGGTAAAGATGTTTATTTCAGAAATATTTCTCAATCTGATCGCACAAAGCTTGAAGCAAATCCTACAGAGAAAGTAAATCTTTATAATACAGAATTATTCCAATCCATCAATCCAGGTTGGGTAATTTTACTCACACCGGTCGTTGTAGCATTTTTTATGATGCTTCGAAGAAAAGGAAAAGAACCAAGTACACCTTCAAAAATCGTCTTAGGATTATTTATTTCAGCACTATCTTGTTTGGTGATGGTGGGCGCAGTATACGCTGGGCAAAACGGCTTGATAAAAGTATCTGCTTTATGGCTGGTTGCAGCTTATGGAGTTATTACAGTTGGTGAACTTTGCCTTTCTCCGATGGGATTATCATTAGTTTCAAAGCTTTCTCCACCAAGATTAACCGCATTAATGATGGGAGGTTTCTTTCTTTCGACATCAATCGGAAATAAACTTTCAGGTGTTTTAGCAAGTTTTTGGTATGATTACGATAACAAAGCCAATTTCTTTATCGTGAATTTTGGTTTGCTACTTTTAGCAACACTTTTAGGCTTATCGATTTTAAAAAGATTAAATAAAATAATGAAAGAAAAAGGAGTTAATTAATTCTTCTGTCATTCAATATAACGAAAGCTGTAGATTCTTCTGCAGCTTTTTTGTTTAAAATAAAATTAAAACCTTGTCAAAAACCCAAAAAAAACTATATTTGTGGGTCTTAACAAAAAATTAACAATTAATATATGGATACAGCAGTTCAGTCGAAGACTAAACACCCTAAAGGTTTATGGGTTCTATTCGGAACAGAGATGTGGGAGCGTTTCAACTTTTACGGAATGAGAGCATTGCTTACTTTATTTATGGTAAACTCTCTCCTAATTAAAGAAGCAGATGCAGCAATTATTTACGGTGGTTTCTTGGCTTTATGTTATTTAACTCCCCTTTTAGGAGGTTTCATAGCAGATAAATACATTGGAAACAGAAATGCAATTTTGGTAGGCGGTAGTTTAATGGCTCTTGGGCAGTTGCTATTATTCTTTAGTGCTTCAACGTTTTCGTCTGATCTCGTAAGTGCAAAAACACTGATGTGGTTAGCTTTATTCATTATCATTTTCGGAAATGGTTTCTTTAAACCGAATATTTCTTCAATGGTAGGAAGCCTTTATCCAAAACAGGAAAAATCTAAATTAGATTCTGCTTTTACTATTTTCTACATGGGAATTAATATTGGTGCATTCTTAGGCCAGTTTATTTGTCCATATTTAGGAGATGTTAAAGATTCTGAAGGAGTTAGAGATATTTTCGCATTCAAATGGGGATTCTTAGCGGCTTCAATCGCAATGCTTATAGGTACGGTAACATTCTTTATTCTTAAAAATAAATATGTTGTAACACCTGAAGGAAGACCAATCGGTGGATTACCAAAGAATAATACAACTGATGATTTTGAAGAAGGAGAAACTCAGACAGCAGTATTTTCTGGTAAAAACATGGGAATTGCAGCAGTATTATTCGTTGCGCTTTTCTTTGTATTTAGATATATCTTAGTTGGAGAATTCGGATTCAGCTCTGTAGGAATGGGGCAATTGATTAAAGGTATCATTTATCCATTTATTTACGCAGCGGGAATTTCATTAGCATTTTTAATTATGAGTTCTGCTGAAAACAAAGTAGAAAGACAGAGAATTTGGGTAATTTATATCGTTTCATTCTTTATTATTTTCTTCTGGGCAGCTTTTGAGCAAGCAGGTTCATCATTAACATTTATTGCAGATAACCAAACTGACAGAGATATTTTTGGTTGGAATATGCCACCATCAATGGTTCAGATTTTCAACGGTTTATTTGTTGTAGCTTTAGCTTTACCTTTCAGTTTACTTTGGGATAAATTAAGAGCCAAAGGAAAAGAACCAGTTTCTCCAATGAAACAAGCAATGGGTCTTGCTTTAATTGCTTTAAGTTATTTTATCATTGCTTACAATGTAAAAGATCTAGGAAATACAGGTCTTTTAGCAATTAAATGGTTAATGTTATTATACTTAATCCAAACAATGGGTGAGCTTTGTTTATCTCCTATCGGATTATCGTTAGTTGGTAAATTAGCTCCTAAAAGATTTGCTTCTTTGTTATATGGAGTTTTCTTCATCTCAAATGCAGCTGGTTATGCTTTAGCAGGCTCATTAGGGGCAATTATTCCTGCAACAGGAGATAAATTTGTGAAAGCTGAAAAGTTAGGGGTAAACCTTCAGGACGTTTTAGATAAAAAAGTAACCCTTACTCCAGAGCAGGTTGCATTATTTGAAAAAGAACAATTACCTATTGCAAACACTACATTTGCAGGAGTAGAAATTCATAATTTATTTGAATTCTTTATGGTCTTTGTGGTCTTGTGTGGAATTGCAGCTGTAATTCTTGCCATTTTATCACCAAAATTAAAGAAGATGATGAATGGCGTAAGCTAAAAATCATTTTAAAAATAATATTCAAACCTCTGATTTTTTCAGAGGTTTTTTTTTACATTAGTAAATTCTAAAAATGATACTTAATTTTAACAGATTACTTATCAAATTAATCATTACTTCAAACACCATAATTTATCAATGAATCTAACTTTAGACGAAATCCAAAACTTCAAAGGAAAATATCCAAAACAAATCTGGTCACTCTTTTTCTCAGAAATGTGGGAACGTTTCTGCTTCTACGGAATGCGCGGAATGCTTGTCTTCTTTATGATTTCACAATTGAACTTTCATGAAAAAGAAGCAAACCTACAGTATGGAGCAACTCAGGCTTTCGTTTATGCTTTTACCTTTGTAGGCGGACTTTTTGCCGATAAAATTTTAGGTTTCAGAAAATCACTTTTTTGGGGTGGGCTTTTAATGATTATTGGAAGTTTAATTTTAGCCACAGATCCGCATCAATTTTTCTTTTTAGGAATCGCTTTTACAGTTGTAGGAACAGGTTTTTTTAAGCCAAATATTTCTTCTATGGTGGGTCAGCTTTACAAGCCCAATGATTCTAGAGCAGATGCAGGATTCTCACTTTTTTATGCGGGAATTAATCTTGGGGCATTACTTGGTGGTTATTTATGCATCGCAATCGGTAAGGGCGAACTATTTGGAAGTATTATTTCAGAAAGTATGAGATGGAATGTTGCTTTTGGTTTGGCTGCAATTGTAATGGTCATCAGTTTAATTAATTTCGTATTTACTCAAAGAAGTTTAGGAACAATCGGGCTTCAGCCAGGTCATCCTGACAACGAAGTCAAATCTACACCTATGCCTAAATACAAAGAGTATGGAGTGTATATCTTATCATTAATATTTATTCCGATTATAATGACGATGGTTTCCGTTCCGGAATATACAGATTATTTCATGTGGACTGTCGGCCCATTGACGCTAATTTATTTATTTTATGAAATGTCTAAAGTAACACCAGCCGAGCGTAAAAAACTTTGGGCAGCTTTAGTTTTCATTTTATTTTCAATCTTATTTTGGGGAATTTATGAGCAAAGTGGAGGTTCACTAAGTATTTTCGCTGCAAAGAATTTAAATAAAGACCTTTTAGGACTAGACCCGAATGGCGTTAATAATTCCGGAGGAGCATTTTTTATTATTTTCTTAGCACCACTTCTTGGATTATTATGGATTTGGATGAGCAAAAGAAAAATAGAACCCAATACCATCATTAAGTTCGGTTTAGGATTTATTTTCCTCGGATTGGGTTATTATGTACTTTTTGCCACAAGATTTTTCGCAGATTTGCAGGGAATCACCTCATTGAATTTCTTCACAATAGCTTTATTGGTCATTACTTTAGGAGAACTTTGTCTCTCTCCTATCGGATTATCAATTATGACCAAACTTTCCACCAAAAACCTTCAGGGAATGATGATGGGAATGTGGTTTCTTGCTTCAGCTTACGGACAATACGTTGCAGGAATTATTGGGGCAGGACTAGCAACAGCTAAAGAGGGTTCCACCAACTACGATGCATTGATTACGTACACAGAAGGTTATAAACAATTGGCTCTGTATGCAGTAATTGCCGGAGTGGTACTGATTTTGATATCACCATTAGTCAAAAAGCTCATGCAGGAAGTAAAATAGAATCTCTGTAACTTGTACAAAACATCAAATCATGAAAAAAATATCAACCATACTTTTCCTTTTTTTTATCAGTTTAAATTTTGCACAGGTAAAATGGATGACCATTGAAGAAGCATTAGCTGCTCAAAAAATTCAGCCAAAAAAAATCCTGATTGACTTCTATGCAGACTGGTGCGGGCCATGCAAAATCATGGACAAAAAAACGTACGGACACGCTGTGATCTCAGACTTTTTAAATCAAAATTATTATCCTGTAAAATTTGATGCAGAAGATAAAAGAACCTTAGAAATATTTGGAAGAAGTTTTTCTAATGAGAATAAAGCACACAAAAAAGGAAGAAACTCACTACATGAATTTACACAGTTTATGAATGTAGGAGCAGTTCCGAGCACCGTATTTTTAGATGAAAACGGAGCACCGATTACCATTTTGCAAGGAGAACTTTCAGCAAAAGAATTAGAACCTTATCTTTCATTAATTTCAAACGACTTATATAAAAAAATAAAAACCCGTGAAGAGTGGGAAGATTATCAGAAAAAGTTTAAATCGAATATAAAGGATTAGAAATTGCGATTTGCTTTTGGCTTCTGGCTTCTTGCAAATCTACAGTGTTAAAAAAACAAAGTCTAAGCTTTCAAAACTGAAAGCTTTTTTTATTTCTAAATTTTCCCGAAATTCGTGCCTTTCATAAACCTTGACTTTAGAAACCTCTATAGAATTTGTAAAAGGAATCGGTCCTGAACGAGCCAAACTCATCAAAAATGTGTTGGGAATGTCTACTGTGGAAGACCTTCTGCACTTCTATCCTATCCGTTACATAGACAAAAATAAGCTGTACAAAATAGGAAGTCTTCAGGAAAGCAATATCGAAATTCAGCTAAAAGGAAAAATCTCTAATGTACAAGAAATTCACAACGGTAAAATAAAAAGACTGACCGCAAAATTCAATGACAGTACTGGAAGTATGGATTTGGTGTGGTTTCAGTATTCAAAATGGCTGAAAGAACAACTTCCGGTAAATCGTGAGGTTTTTATATTCGGAAAAATTAATGCTTTCAACAATCAATTCTCGATGCCACATCCTGAAATTGAACTGGATGAGAACAAAGAAAAAGACAACAGATTAAGACCCATTTATTCAAGTTCAGAGAAATTAACGAAAAGAGGTTTGAATCAGAAATTTTTTCAGGTGATTTTAAGAAATATCTGCAAAGAAATTCCAAACCTAATTCAGGAAAATCTACCGGACTATCTTATCAAATCGATGAAATTCTTATCGAGACAGCAAACTTATCTGAACATTCACTTTCCGGAAAATTTAGAATATTGTGACAAGGCTAATTTTAGATTAAAATTTGAAGAATCTTTCTTTTTTCAATTGGGTTTTGGTTTAAAAAAAGCTCACCACAAAACAAAATCACAAGGAAATCCGTTCCCAATTGTTGGTGATTATTTCACTGACTTTTATGAAAATCATCTTCCTTTTGAACTCACCAATGCACAAAAAAGAGTTTTAAAGGAAATCAGGTTGGATATGAAAAAGCCCATCCAGATGAATCGACTTTTACAAGGTGATGTAGGTTCCGGTAAAACTATGGTCGCTTTACTGACGATGCTGATTGCTCTTGACAATGGTTTTCAAAGCTGTCTAATGGCTCCGACAGAAATTCTTGCTCAGCAACATTATAACGGCATCAAAGATTTACTGAAAGACACAGAAATCAAAGTTAATATTCTTACAGGTTCTGTAAAAGCTTCTGCCCGGAAAATTATTCACGAAGAATTGGAAAATGGTGAACTTTCAATTTTGATAGGAACTCACGCCGTTTTGGAAGATAAGGTTAAATTTAAAAATCTTGGTCTTGCCATCATCGACGAACAACACCGATTTGGTGTGGCACAAAGAGCAAAACTTTGGGCAAAAAATAAAATCCCGCCTCATATTCTTGTAATGACTGCAACGCCAATCCCAAGGACTTTGGCGATGAGTTTTTATTCTGATCTGGATGTTTCTGTGATAGACGAAATGCCTGTTGGGAGAAAACCGATTATCACCGCTCATCGTAGAGAAAAAGACCGAGCTTACGTTTACAATTTCTGTCATGAAGAAATTCGCAAAGGCAGACAAATCTATTTCGTTTATCCGCTAATCGAAGAATCTGAAACGTTGGATTATAAAAATCTAATGGAAGGTTTAGAACATGTAATGGAAAATTTTTCAAATTACAACGTCACCATGCTTCACGGGAAAATGAAACCTGACGAAAAAGACGAAGCCATGAATTATTTTGCATCAGGAAAATCTCAGATTATGGTTGCTACGACAGTTATTGAAGTCGGGGTCAATGTTCCGAATGCTTCTGTGATGGTCATAGAAAGTGCCGAGAGATTTGGTTTGTCACAGCTTCATCAGTTGCGTGGTCGTGTAGGAAGAGGTGCCGAACAGAGCTATTGTATCCTAATGACTTCGGATAAACTATCGACCGAAAGCCGTACCAGAATTAAAACGATGACCGAAACCAATGATGGTTTTAAAATTTCTGAGGTTGATATGCAGTTGCGTGGTCCCGGTGATATTTTGGGAACTCAGCAGAGCGGGGTTGTCGATTTCAAAAAATTGGATTTGGTAAATGACTCTGCCATCATTAAAAACACTAAAAATATGGTTGAAAAAATTCTGGAAGCCGATCCTTTATTGACAAGAACTGAGCATCAGATTATTAAGAACTACTATCTTCAGTATTATAAAGGAAAAAATAAGTGGAGTAAGATTTCATAATAATGTTTCTCATTTATATTTTATCATACATTTTCATTCGAATAAAAATTTCATAAAAACGTCTGCAAAGCTGTTTAAATAGTAATATTTTTTAACGACACAAAACAACATCCATAGTGGGATATTTTTAAAAAAAAACAATGTAAAATAAACTTTACATATTGTAAAATATTTTTTACATTTGGACAATTAAAAATAACAACATGAATACATTAAAACTTTTTCCAAACCGTTTCAAAAAAATAGGCTGGCTTATTTTCATTCCATCATTAATTTTAGGAATATTATCATTGACTGATATTCTTACTTTACCTGAAGTTTCTGTACCTGTATTTTACAATTCAGGATTTCCATTGAGTAGTGAAGAAAACGGATTATTTAAAAACGCAGAAATCGCAATTTTCCCAAATCTGTTTGGAATGCTCATTATAATAGGCGGGATTTTAGTAGGTTGTTCAAAAGAAAAAATAGAAGATGAATACATTTCAAGCTTAAGACTAAAGTCCGTATTTTGGAGTTTAATTGCTACCTATTCTATTATTCTTATTTTATTTTTAACCATTTTTGGAAGCCTTTTTTTCACAGCAATGATTCTGATTATGTTTTTACCTTTGGTTCTGTATGTTTTCAGGTTTAATTATTTATTATTAAAAAAATGAAAAACACAATCAAGATAGAAAGAGCAGTAAAGAATATCACACAAGAAGATTTGGCAAAAAAAATTGGCGTCTCAAGACAGACCATCAATGCCATGGAAGCTGGAAAATATGTTCCATCAACAGTTTTAGCTTTAAAGATTGCGAAATATTTTGACAAAAAAGTGGAGAATATTTTTGAGTTGGAGGATGGAGATTAGCTGATCATTCATAAGAAATGAACTGCTAATATTAAAATAAACTGTAGAAATATCTGCAGTTTTTATTTTATATTTGTTAAATACTAAAACTTTCCACTAATTCCTAAAACCTAAGCCCAATGAAATTCGGACAAGTAGAAGACCCATCAAAGATAGATTTTACGTTACCAAAAGATCATTCGAGAACCAAAGAAATTTTGAAGCAAAATAAAAAAGGGCTTGAAAACATTTCCATTGGCTGTGCAAAATGGAATAAAACTGACTTGAAAGGTTTCTATCCAAAAGGAACAAAAGATGAGCTGACTTATTATGCAACACAGTTCAATTCAATCGAACTGAATGCAACATTCTACGGAATGCCGACTTCAGAACAGGTTTTGACATGGAAAGAAAAAACACCGGCAGATTTTAAGTTTTTCCCAAAAATCACCAATACGGTTTCGCATTTCAGAAGACTTTTAAATATTGATGATGTCGTGACGCAGTTTGCAACGGCAGTTTTAAATTTCGATGAAAAATTAGGAATGGTTTTCTTACAGCTTCACGATAATTTTAAACCTAAAGATTACGAAAGACTTGAGCAATTTGTGAATAAATGGCCTAAAGAAGTTCCTTTAGCCATCGAACTCCGAAATACCGAATGGTTTACTGATGAAGAGATTTTCGATAAAACCTGCCAGCTTTTTGAAGATAATAACATCACAAACATTATTGTAGATACTGCCGGAAGAAGAGATATGCTTCACATGCGTCTTACCACTCCGAATGCGTTTATCAGGTATGTTGGTGCCAACGCTGAAAGCGATTACGAAAGATTAGATGATTGGTTGAAACATTTAACAAAATGGAAAAAAGAAGGTTTGCAGAATTTATATTTTTTTGTACACCAAAATCTTGAAAAAGCTTCACCTTTGCTTTCTTCTTATTTTATTGAAAACATGAATAAAGAATGGAAAACTGAGATTATTGTACCAAAAATGGGACAGGAAAAGATGCCAAGTTTATTTTAATCTGAATTCTAGAATACTTTGACTTTAATAAAGATAGCACTCCTACGGAGTGCTTTAATTTTGTGGATTAATCATGCTACACAGACAGATATTGTTCCTTTCGAGTAACTATAAACTTTATTTTATTTGCTTTGACTTAGTTCTAACGATCAAAGCAACATTTAGAAAAATCAGGAGAAAGCAGAGCGTTACCCA
Organism: Chryseobacterium sp. C-71; assembly: GCF_020911865.1. Taxonomy (NCBI): domain Bacteria; kingdom Pseudomonadati; phylum Bacteroidota; class Flavobacteriia; order Flavobacteriales; family Weeksellaceae; genus Chryseobacterium; species Chryseobacterium sp. C-71. The sequence goes on along the minus strand of NZ_CP087131.1, from coordinate 3,302,869 downwards.
AATTCCTAACTGCATATTTTCGAAATTATAATTTTCTACGTGCTTTTTTGCCTGTTCGGAAAGCTTTTCACTTTGAATAATGTAGTTCTGGACTTCAACAATCTGATCCATATTTTTATTGGGAACAGCGTGCTGCGAAAAGTAAACCATATTTTTCTTTCCAAGATAACCGACAATCCAATATTGATCAGATTTGGTTAGTTTAAGATACTCAATTCTGTAATATTCAGGGCGAACTTTTCCGATGTGTTTTGTCTCAAAAGTTCCGCTTTTATCTAAATTATTTACAGTAATTACATAAAAATCCAGCGGCTGTGGAAGTTTATTGATAACCTGCAGAGAAACAGAATTGCTCACAATCCCAATCGAACTTTTTTTGATAAACCAATACGTAAACAGCGAAATGGAAAAAACCAAAGTAAAAATCCGAAAGATTTTCGCCCATTTGGCAAACTCTCCAGACTTCACTTTATACAAGAAAAGTGAAAGGATGAGTGAAAAAAAGATGATTGAAATAATGAATCCCATGCTGCAAAGATAATCATTAGAGATGTTTTGAGGGAATCTTAATCAACATTCCACTCTTTATAAAACTGGTCGAGAAAACTCAGCATAAATTGATGCCTTTCTTCGGCTATTTTTTTACCTTCTTCAGTATTCATCAAATCTTTTAACAGCAACAGTTTTTCATAAAAATGATTAATGGTCGTACCGTCTGATTTTTTGTATTCATCTTTTGACATATTCAATTTTGGCTCAATATCAGGATGATACATCAGGTTATTTTTAAAACCTCCGAAATTGAATGTTCTCGCAACACCAATAGCTCCGATGGCATCAATACGGTCCGCATCTTGTACAATTTTAAGTTCAATGGGTAAATCTTTTTGAACTTCTCCTCTATTTTTAAAAGAAATATTCTGAATGATAAACAAAACCTGCTGAATAATCTCCTCCTCTACATTTTGGCTTTCAAGAAACTCTCTTGAGATTTTTAAGGCTAAAGTTTCGTCACCGTTATGAAATTTCGGATCTGCAATATCGTGTAATAAAGCAGAAAGTTCAACAACTTCAAAATTGCAGTTTTCAGTTTGTGCGATTTTTTGGGAAAGTTTCCAGACTCTTTCGATATGAAACCAATCGTGCCCTGCTTCTGCACCCTCTAGTTTTTCTTTAACGAATTTTACTGTGTTTTGTATGATGTTGTTCATTTTTATTTTTTGATTTAACCTTGCTTATTTAACCATCCCGTCAAAAATTCTTTGAATTTTCGCCACCCCTCCAGAGGAGGGGAATTTTTGCTACGTTTTATCGTTGAATTTCGTTTAAAATAATTTCCCAAAGGTTTTTATTATAGCTTCTAAAAAAATTGATGTGTCCTATTTCACCTTTTTTAGATTCTGAAGTTTTAATTAGTCTGTAAGAGGGTTTTAAATTCGGATATGTATCATTTAATAATGATTTCACCCCTTTTTCAGTTAACCAAGCGTCATCTTCAGCCTGAATGACGAAAACTTTTTGATTTAAATCTTTCGAAAAATCATTCGTTCTAAGCAATAATTTATTGGTGGATTTCCTGTTCAAAATTAAGATTCTCCAGTCATAAGCGCAATTTTTTGGCAGACTTTCTCCTAACCCAAACCAATGCGCTGGAAAATAACCGAATAGTTCAGTGAATACAGGCTGAACAATTCCGAATCCTAAAACAGCTTCAATTTTCGTCCGCCATTTTAGGTTTCCGACGAATGCATTTTGAGTCCCGACAAAGAAAAATTCGTCAAATATTTCAGAGTCTTTGTTCATCCCGAGAATCAAAGCACCAACCGAATGTCCCAGACAAAATTTCTTATAATGTGTAAAATTATTAAGGATAAATTGTGTCAGTGTTTTGTAATCTTTACTTCCCCAAATTCTCATAGATGCATTAAAGTTTCTCATCTTTTGAGGCTTTGAAAGACCAATTCCTCTATAATCGTAAGTGATAACGGTAAAACCTTTTGAAGCAAAAAACTGTGCAAATGAGAAATAAATCTGCTGTTTCACACCGGTCGCCGAATTAATCAATAAAAGTTGATGATTGCTTTTTTCAGGTTTAAAAAGATGGGCGGCAAGTTGAATTCCATCATCAGTTTGGAGAAGCAGTTTTTCCATAGGATTACAATAAAATATCCACTGTCAAAAGTGGATATTTTTATGCTGAAATTTAATTGATTTTCGAAATTTCGATATGCGCTAAATAATTTACTTCAATATTTCTGAAAGCTTTGGAAGTGCTGTCTGGGCACCTCTCCCCAATGAAACTTTTGATGAAACCTCATTCCCGAATTTTACACATTCTTCAATTGAATTTCCATGACATAGTGCGATGGAAAAACCCGATGTAAATGCATCGCCCATTCCCATTTTGTAGACCATATTTTCGTCTTCGTTCCTGAAATATTTCATTTCTGTACCATCAAAATATATGGTTGAATTGGTTTCGTCACGAATAAAAACTTTATTAAAATATTTTTTGAGGACTTTCTCTTTTTGATCTTCACCGAAAATGATTTCCAACTCGTTGCTTTTAGCTATAATAAAATCAACATTTTCTATCACTTCATTGCTTAAAGGTCTTCCGGGAGAGGCATATAAACCCACTAACTTACCGTAGTTTTTTGCTTTCTTAATGGTAAATTCTACAACATCCATCGGAATTTCCAATTGCAAAAGAACCATGTCTGAGCCGTTGATATATTTATCGGCTTCTTCAACATTCTGAGTCGTCAGATATTTATTTGCTGCCGGAACGACTACAATCGCAGCATCTCCATCAGAGCTTGTAACGTAAGCTGTGCCTGTAGAATCTTTGTCTGTTTCTGTTACAAAACCAACATTCACGTTTTCACTGACAAGATTTCTCATGATTTGCTGTCCCAGCGGGTCAAGGCCTACACAACCGATGAAATAAACACTAGCACCCAATCTCGCAGTTCCAACTGCCTGATTTGCGCCTTTTCCGCCAAAATAATTATCGCAATGACTTGCCATCACCGTTTCATTGGATGATGGTATTTTTTCGGTATATAGAACCAAATCTAGTGAGCAACTTCCAACCACAATGATTTTGGGTTGTGTTGAAGAAAAATTCATATTTTGTAATTTTAGCTTACAGTAAATTTAAACAACTTACTGTTACAAAAAATAAAAATTTTAAATCTTGATTAAATTAAATCAAATTTAACTTTAATTGTATGAATTAATTTATTCGAATCGAGCTGAAGAGCTTTTTAATTTACCAAAATTTCAATAAATTCAGTTACAATTTTCACTGGTGCATTTGCTTTATCATAACCGACATAACTTGCGTAAAAGCCTTCGCCGTAGCCGGTTTCAAAACCAAAAATTGTTCCTGGAAGTTCGTCAGACGGTTTTAGAAAAGCATACTGATCGATTGCTCCTTTTTCGTCAAAAAAATGCTCATGGAAAAACTCTTCGTAAATTCCCATAAAATCATCTCCTTTTCTATGATATAATTTTTGTTCTAAATCATTAAGACTTTTCTGCGTCTCTACATCCATAAAGCAGCCCATTCCGCTTTCTACGGGATAACCAAAAACTTCACCTTCTGCTAAATCTTTGATATTTTGACTTTCGGTTGTGGCTAATTTCCATGATGTAATTTCTGCATCAGTAAAAACAATTTCTGCATAAGCAACACAATTGCTTTCTCTTTCTTTATGAAGTAAAACGGAAAAATCACCTTTAGGAAAAACATTAATGAAAGCCTGCATATCATTGGTAATCAAAGGGTCGCACGCAACCAGTTTTCCGGTTGGAAGGTATATTTTTCCCACATCAAAACTTTCAAGCAACGGACTTTCTACGAAGTTTTTTGAGAATAATTTTTGTATGTTTTCTAGGTGTGTCATTTATTATCAGGCTAGGGTTTTAGATTAAATCTAAAACCTTATTTTAATGTTTTTAATTCAGTTTCTATTTTCAGCTTTTTTTCGCTCCAATAATTTATCCTTTCTATTTTATCAGGATATTCTTCAAGAGTAACATTTTGATAAAACTTAATAGAATTTTTATAATCTGTGAAAACTCTTTCCAAATAATCTTTGTAATCTTTTTCATTTTGTGGAATATATCCAATCCCGTCACATCCGCAACTGAAAAAAGTTTTACCAATTCTATAAAGTCCTTCTATAATTTCCCATTCTTTTTTGGCAGATATTTTAGGAGCTTTAAAGTCATGTCCCAAATTAGCCATTACATTCGAACATTCAGGGCATTTTACAGTTCTATTTTCAATTTCATCACTTAATTCTTTTAAACTGATCTTTTCTTTTTTTGTAAATACTTGTCCAACTTTTCTGATAGACTTTCCGTTGAGTTCATGATATACTTTATCTTTCTTTATTCTTAACAAAATATCATCCACAGGAGTTTGTTTAAATGTTTTTCTACATCTAAAACAAACATAATGGAATTTATATGTCTTAAAAGCATATCTACACACCTTCTGAAATATAAAATATTAAAGTGTCTTCAATTTTTCTTCAAGAATTGCAATCTTATCCTGCGCATCTTTTTGTTTCTTTCGCTCAACTTCTACCACTTCCGGTTTTGCGTTGGCAACGAATTTTTCATTAGAAAGTTTTTTGTCAACAGAAATTAAAAATCCTTTCAGATATTTCACTTCTTCTTCTGTCTTCTTTTTTTCTTCTTCTAAATCTAATTTTTCACTTAAAGGAATTGAAACTTCAGTCGATCCAACCAAGAAAGTGAAGCTTGGCTTATCCGTTTTTTCATTAAAATGAATTTCTGAAATACTTGCTAATTTTTTAACTACAGCTTCGTTTTCAAAATTTGTCGCGTTCGTATAAACTTCAACGGCTTCTCGTGGTGAAATTCCCTTTGTCTGACGGTAATTTCTTATTCCTGAAATGATCTCTTCAGCAGTTTCAAAGTTTTTTATAATCTCTTCATTAAATCCTTCTGCTTTTTTCTGCTGAGCGATTACCAAAGCTTCTTCAGGTTTTCTTTCTGAAATCAACTGCCACAATTCTTCTGATAAGAATGGCATAAAAGGATGTAGAAGTTTCATCAGTTCTTCGAAGAAAACAATCGTCTGATCGTACACTTCTTTCGAAATTCCTTCTCCATAATTTGGTTTAATGGCTTCAAGATACCAACCACAGAAATCGTCTTTCACCAATTTTTGAATCAAATGCAAGGCATCAGAAATTCTGAATTTGTCAAATTGGTCATTGATTTCAGCAATCGATTTGTTTAACTGATTTTCAAACCATTCAATCGCCTGAATATCTGAAGCAATCAATGGTTTATCTTCTTTAATCCAGTTTTGGGTCAAACGGAACGCATTCCAGATTTTTGTCATGAAATTTCTTCCTTGTACCATCAAATCTTCGTCAAATAACAAATCATTTCCGGCAGCCGAACTCAATAAACTTCCAACACGTACTCCATCAGCACCATATTGAGAAATCAAATCTAAAGGATCGGGTGAATTACCTAATTGCTTAGACATTTTTCTTCTCTGCTTATCTCTTACAATCCCTGTGAAATAAACATTTTTGAAAGGAACTTCACCTTTAAATTCTAATCCGGCCATAATCATTCTGGCAACCCAGAAGAAAATAATATCCGGACCTGTAACCAGATCTGAAGTTGGATAGTAATAATTGATGTCTTTATTATCAGGATCAAGTAAGCCGTCAAAAACCGACATTGGCCACAACCATGATGAGAACCAAGTATCAAGGGCATCTTCGTCTTGTCTTAAATCTTCAAGTTGAGCTATAATTCCTTTTTGCTCTTCTAAAACTACTAAAGCTTGGTATTTATCTTCTGCAACTACAAAATCATTTTCGCCATCACCATAGTAGAATGCAGGAATCTGCTGTCCCCACCAAAGCTGACGAGATATATTCCAATCACGGATGTTGTCCATCCAGTGTTTGTAGGTATTTTTAAATTTTTCAGGATAGAATTTCACTTCATCATCCATCACAACATCTAATGCAGGTTTTGCGATATCAGACATTTTTAAAAACCACTGAACAGAAACTTTAGGTTCAATAACTGCACCTGTTCTTTCAGAAGTTCCTACTTTATTGACGTAATCTTCTGCTTTTAGTAAAAGATCATTTTCTTCTAATTCTTTTGCTATTTGCTTTCTTACATCAAATCTGTTTTTTCCGGCATAATGAAGTCCCTGTTCATTTAAGTTTCCATCATCATCCAAAACATCAATCATTGGAAGATTGTGCTTTTGTCCGATTTCGTAGTCATTAATATCATGAGCAGGCGTAATTTTTAAAGCACCTGTTCCAAATTCGATATCAACATATTCGTCTTCAATGATAGGAACGATTCTGTTGACAATCGGTACAATTACATTTTTGCCTTTTAAATGAGCATATCTCTCATCATTAGGATTGATACAAACGGCAGTATCTCCGAAAATAGTTTCAGGACGCGTTGTAGCAACTGATAGGAACTCTTCTGTACCTTCGATTTTATATTTAAGGAAATATAATTTCCCGTTTTGCTCTTTAAAGATTACTTCTTCGTCAGAAATATTGGTTTTTGCCTCCGGATCCCAGTTCACCATTCTGTATCCTCTGTAGATAAGACCTTTGTTGTATAAATCAACAAAACTCTTAATGACCTGCTGAGACATTTTATCTTCCAGAGTAAAGCGGGTTCTGTCCCAATCACAAGAGCAACCTAGTTTTTTTAATTGCTCTAAAATTGTTCCTCCGTATTTATCAGTCCAGTCCCATGCGTGTTTCAAAAATTCTTCACGGGTGATATCAGATTTATTGATTCCCTCAGACTTCAGTTTAGCAACAACTTTCGCTTCAGTAGCAATTGAAGCGTGGTCTGTTCCCGGAACCCAGCAGGCATTGAAGCCCTGCATTCTTGCACGACGTACCAAAACATCCTGAATGGTGTTATTCAACATATGCCCCATGTGAAGAATTCCTGTGACGTTTGGCGGCGGAATTACGACCGTATACGGCGGCTTCTCGTTGGGTTCTGAGTGGAAATATTTGTTTTCCAGCCAGTAGTTGTACCATTTCTGTTCTGTTTCCTGTGGATTATACTTTTCTGAAATCTGCATAAATTCTGGTTTCTTTATCTTATAATCTGCAAAAATAGTTTAAAGTAAAAAAATGTAAGCATTAATTAAAATAATTTTTAACTTTGTTTCTCAAAATTTATCTAACAAACATATTAACATTCAGGAATATGAAATCGCCAAGGCCGACTTGTGAAACAAGCACTAGTAAAAATAGGCGATAACATAAGACCTTAAAAATTTAATAAATATCTACTTATGAAAACATTACTTGCAGGAATTGCATTATTCGGAACTATTGCTTTAGCATCTGCACAAACAATTACATTCGACAAAACTACTTACGAATATGGTGCAATTAAACCAAATTCTGACGGTACAAGATTTTTTACTGTAACTAACACAGGTGATAAGCCTTTGATTATTTCAAACGTAAAACCTGCTTGCGGGTGTACAACTCCTGAATTTAGCCAAGACCCAATTTTACCAGGTAAATCTGCTAAAATTAAAGTAGGATATGCTACAGCTAACGCAGGTCCTTTCAACAAAATGATTGAAGTATTTTCTAATGACCCTGTAAACAGCAGAAGTATCATCTACATCAAAGGTGATGTAAACGCAAACGCTCCTGAACCTAAAGTTTTGACACCTGCTGAACAAAAGGCGGCTGCAAAAGCTGAAAAGAAAGCTGCTAAAACTGCTAAGAAAGTAGCTGCAAGAAACTAATAATATTTTAAAATAATATTAAACCGTCTCACATGAGGCGGTTTTTTTTGTTATATTTATATAAGGTTAAATTCTTAAATGATATCTTCAATATTTAAATTTTAAAACTTTCACTTAAATTATTACAATATGACAAATAATTTTTCAGACGACTTCATCATAAAGGACAAATTTTCAATAAAAAAAACTGATACAGAATATAAAGGGAAACTTACTAAAGAGGAAGGTGTTCAGATCTTAATTCAAGAAAAAGAAAAACTTCGTGAGTTGCAGGAAAAACTATATGCAGATGGAAGTAAATCTCTTTTGGTTGTGCTTCAAGCAATGGATGCGGCAGGCAAAGACAGTCTCATAGAACACGTTTTTGGCGGTGTAAATCCTCAAGGCTGTAATGTGATGAGTTTTAAAACACCGAGCTCAAAAGAATATGCTCATGACTTTTTGTGGAGACATTATTTAGCAGTACCCCAAAAAGGAATGATAGGAATTTTCAACCGCTCACACTATGAAAGTGTTTTGGTTTGTAAAGTACATCCCGAGTATAATTTAAGCGAGAAAACCTGGACTTCTGTAAAAGATTTTGATAAAGAATTTTGGGATAATCGTTACGAAAGCATTAGAAATTTCGAAAAACATTTGGCTCAAAACGGAACTACTATTATTAAAATTTTCCTTCATGTTTCTAAAGACGAACAAAAGAAAAGATTATTAGACAGAATCAACGAACAGGAAAAAAATTGGAAATTCTCTGCAGCAGATCTACCCGAAAGAGCTTTGTTTGATGAATACATGAATTGCTACGAAACCGCAATCAATGAGACTTCTAAAGATGAAGCACCTTGGTATGTGATTCCGGCTGACAATAAATGGTTTGCAAGATTATCTGCAATACAAATCATTATTGATACTTTAGAAAAAATGGATTTGAAATATCCTACACTTTCAAAAGAAGATCGAGCAGGTTTGGATGATGCTAAAAAGCAGTTGGAAAGCGAATAAAGTCAAAAACCATCATCTCAAGCGAGATTTGTCACGAAAATAATTGAAGGCTTTTGAATACCAATTTTTAAAAGTCTTCTTCCAACTCAACTGCCTTATATAATTTTCATCAGCAATTGAGTCTGGCTGTAAAAATGGAATAATTTGTTTGGGAATTTTCCAAAAAGCTTTTGGCGGATTTTGTTTAAATACTATAATGTATAACTTTAAGGTTTCTAAATACCAATCTTGATGTTTGTTGAAGGCAGTAACTCCGCCTAAACTAGGGAAATGATGGAGCTCTCTTTCTAAAATATTAGGACAAAATTCTTTCCAATATTCGGTAGTGTAAAGTAAATGCATGTGCCAAACTTTATCTACCATCATTGAAGGTGAAGCTCCATTTTTAGATACGCAGCACAAATAAATAAATCGTTTATATTCTTCAATGGCTAAAAGACAGAATCTCCTCGTCCAACCTTCCGTCTGCCCCAGTTTTCTGGAAAACGGAAGTGCCGCATTGGGCTGATCGATTTGATATTCGGCAATTCTTTTCCACAAGGGATTTTCGGAATAATTTAATTCGTTTGAAGTTAACAGTACAGGGTTTAATTCCGGTTTCATAATGTAAGCTAATAAAGATTATTATATTGTTTTTAAAACAGTTTTCATAGCAAATAACTGAATTAACAGCATCCGCAAGATGGCGATGAAGTGTAGGTATAAATATCTTTTTTATAATAACAATTAATGATTTTCACAAGTTCATCGACTGTCATTCGTAGCGTATAAAAATCTGTAATATTTAATTTAAGTTTGAAATCTTTTTCCGGATCTGAATCCACAGTTACAGAAATTACATTATCAATAATCTGGATTTCCGAGATCTGATCCCACTGAATTTGAACATTTTTAAGATGATAATACAAACCATTTTCTGTAATGCTTAATAATTCTTCGGGTTCGCAACCACCTTCATGAAAAGCTACTACTGAATACGTAAAAACAGCTCCAATTAAAGGCAGAAAAATAGTAAGAAAAGTTAAATTGGCCTCATTTTCATAACTCATATATATACCATCGATAACAAGCATTATAAATAAAATGACAAAAGCAACTAAGAATGTCGAGCATCCCGCTGCGTTAGATTTAAAACCTTCTTTTAAAATAATTTCTTTTTTCATCTTTGTTTATTTTATTACAAATCTGGAACAAATCAGAAATACGAAAATCTTACAAAAATCTCATTTGGTTTTAATTAAATCTTAAAAACGTCTTATCTAAATATTTGAAAAAATCAATTTGAAACAAATACTTTGGAGAAAATGATTCTACAATATCATAAATTATCTGAGGAGGACAAATTGAGTTTGGATGAAGCAAAAAAATAATTGGAAAGCGAGTAAAAAGCTCAAATAATATAAAAATTGCCACGAATCCACGAATTAATTTTAAAGAAAATCTCTAAAAACATTAGTGTATTCGTGGCAATTTAATTTAAAAACCACGAGAAAATCTATAAGCCGGATTTTGTACTTTAAAAAAGTGCCTGTTATTTATCTGCGTCTTACATTGCTGCAAAACTTGAGCTGATTACCCCTCGGCTTTCAGGACGAGCCGCCCCTATTTTCATTGCTGAAAAGAACCGATATACTTATCATTGCACCGCAAAGAGTTTACCTGGTTTCACTACAGCCGAACTGTACCTGCTTTCTGTTGCACTTGTCCTATCCTCACGGATGACGGATGTTATCCGCTTTGCTGCTCTATGGTGTCCGGACTTTCCTACCCTTACCGAAATAAGAATCAACAAGCCGACTTTCTCGTGGGTGCAAAGATACGTGTTAATTTGAAAATTTGGTAATGAGATAATTTGAAAATTTCTAACAGCATGATAATTCGTCATATTGTTTACAAAAAGGCTTTTATTCATTCATTTTCAAATTATTAAATTTTTAAATTTTCAAATTATATCATATCTTCGTGGCAATTATACATCGTTTTGATTTCTAAAGAGAAAGAATTTGCACAGCTTATAAAAGATAATCAAGGTTTGATTATAAAAGTGTCGCGGCTATATACCAATTCTCTCGAAGATGAAGAAGATCTTTTCCAGGAAATTGTACTGCAATTGTGGAGAAGCTACGATTCATTTAAAGGAAACTCAAAAATATCTACATGGATGTATCGTGTGGCTCTTAATACCGCGATTACACTTTTCAGAAAAAAAAGCAAAAGCCTACCAACCAACGAATTGGATATCAATCATCGAGATTTTATTGAAGATGATGACGATAAGCAACAGCAAATATCGTTATTGTACACTGTGATTAAAACCCTTCCAAACGTAGAAAGAGCAATTGTGATGATGTATTTGGATGATCTTCCGTATAAAGACATTGCAGAAAACCTTGGGATTACCGAAGTGAATGCACGTGTGAAGATGAATAGATTAAAGAAAGTCCTTAAAGAAAAAATGGAAAAAAATGCCTGAATTTGATTTAGATAGCTTTAAAAAAACCTGGCAGGAACAACCTGTTCAGCCAAAATATGATAACGATGAAATTCTTCAGATGTTGAATAAAAAATCACGCAATTACGTGAAATATATATTATGGATTAGCATCATCGAGTTTTTATTATTTACTGCTTTCGGATTATTTTATATTATACAAAACAAAGAATCAAATACTTTTCTTGCATCTTTACAAAAATTAGGTGTTGAAAAAAACGAGCAACTACAAGATATTTTTGATAACATTTATTTAATTATAAAAGTCCTGACATTATTTGTCACTGGTTATTTTGTTGTAAAATTTTATGAGAATTACCGTAAAATAAAAATTGAAGAAGATTTAAAAGAATTCATTTCCCGAATCATCAGATTCAAAAAAACGGTTAATGCATTTATTTTAATTAATATTTTAATTGTTGTAATATTTACCTCTGCTCTCACAATTTTCGGGATGTATGCTATTCATAATCAAAATACCGCTCTTGCAGACTCTTCAATGATTGCTTTTACAGTAAGTTTTATTATCAGTACAGTTCTTTGTGTTCTGCTAATTTGGGTATATTACAGACTTGTTTATGGAATTCTTATCAAAAGGCTTGATAAAAATCTGAATCAATTAAAAGAAATAGATTCTCAGGAAGATTAAATATTTCTAAAAAATATCAACATTAAAAAAAGCATTTCAAATTCTGAAATGCTTTTTTGTTTTATAATTCTTTCCTCAATCTTGCGACCGGAATGTTTAACTGTTCTCGATACTTTGCAATCGTTCGTCGTGCAATATTATAACCTTGTTCTTTCAGTATCACAACCAAAGCATCATCCGTAAGTGGTTTTCTTTTATTTTCTTTGCTAATGACTTCCTGTAAATGCATTTTGATCTCTTTCGTAGAAACTTCCTCACCATCATCATTTGTTAAGCTGTCAGAAAACAAATCTTTTAAGTAAAGAATTCCGTTTGGCGTATCTGCATATTTACTTTTTACAACTCTTGAAATCGTGGAAATATCAAAACCTGTAATATCAGCAATATCTTTAAGAATCATTGGTCTCAGAGATTTTTCATCACCAGTAATAAAATAATTATGCTGAAATTTCACAATCGCATTAATCGTTTGCAGCAAGGTATTCTGACGCTGGTTAATTGCATCAATGTACCATTTTGCAGCGTCTAGCTTTTGTTTAATGAATAATGCAGCTTGTTTATGTTCAGATGATTTTTTATCATGAGAGTAAGTCGTTAAAATATCTTTATACTCTTCGGAAACCCTTAATGTCGGTGCATTTTTACTATTCAACATCGGAATTACTACTCCTTCTTTCACAGATATTACAAAATCCGGAATAATTTCCTGATTGATAGTAATCGTTTGTGTATCAAAATTTCCACCAACTTTCGGTGAAAGTTTTGAAATTTCTTCCAAAGCATCCTTCAAATCTTCCTCTTCAATATCATACTTCTGAATAATCTTATTGTAATGCTTATTCGTCAAAGCATCAAACTGAAATCTCAAAATATTGGCAGCCAAAGAAATTGCTTTATCCGAACTCACTTTCTTCTCAATCTGTAACAAAAGACACTCTTGCAAACCTCTCGCCCCAACCCCAGAAGGATCTAACTTTTGAATATAATTTTCTAAAATATCTTCAACCTTATCAACAGACGTATATATCCCTTGAGAAAAAGCCAAATCATCTACAATAGACTTTACTTCACGTCTCAAATAACCATCAGTATCTAAATTCCCAATAATATATTCTGCAATTTTCAAATCATCTTGGTTGATATTGATCAAGTTGATTTGCTCCATTAAATAGTCATATAAAGACTGCCCTTCAGTCAAAAGACTTTCATTATCGAAATCTTCATCGTCTGCAGAATAGTTGCTTGATGCGGTTTTGTAATTAGGTTCGTCATCATAGATGTAATCATTCACATCAAAATCAGTTTCAATGCTTTCTGTACCTTCAGTTTCGTAGGATTCATCCAAAGAAGAATACTCCTCTTCTTTAGACTCTTCCTTTACCACTTCTAATGCAGGATTTTCTTCTAATTCCCTTTCCAATTCTTCTTCAAACTCTAAGGTATGAAGCTGAATAAGCTTCATCAGTTGAATTTGCTGAGGAGCAAGTTTCTGTCCTAATTTAAGTTGTAAATGTTGTTTTAGCATATCTACTGTGATTTAACATAACGTATTCTACGAATTTAGGAATTTTTTTTTGATAAAAACAATTTTTAGCACGATTTTTGTAGTAGTTAGTTCATATAAATATTATTCACATATATCTCATGCATTTTGCATGAGATATTTTTTTGAAATCTATTGTTTATATACATTTATAAGGATATGATTATGATTTATTGGGATTTATTTAACCATTGATTACCAGAAGCTTCATCCAGCTCTTCACTGTATCTTTTTTGTGTCTGTGCTTTGTCCTTGCAACAAAAAAGGATGCCGTTGCGATCTGGGCTAGGGGTGACTGCATTCTTTTGATTATCTGTCAAAACAATCATTTTTTGTATTTTCGCTGGCTTTAGGCTTTAGGCTTTAGGCTTTAGGCTTTAGGCTTTAGGCTTTAGGCTTTAGGCTTTAGGCTTTAGGCAAAATTACATTTTCTGGATATATTTTAAAGCCACTTAATGATTTCTTACTATTTCATTATAACCGAGATTTTGCAATCATCTTAAACGATTCAAAATACGTACAGCAAATAGTTCTGCAATAAGTACAACTGCTTGAAAAGCCGCAGAGCGGCAGACTGTTAATAGAAAAAGAATACAGCTCACGGATGGAGAAAGCTCCTTAGGAGCGACCTGTACATTATTTCAATTCCCTGATGACAAATCACTTCTTAGATGATAAACAGATATCGATCCGACGGAATGCACTTTTGCCCGTATTAACTTTTCCTACACAAATATCGCTCCTACGGAGCGACCTGTAATGTCGTTACAAAAATATAAATGGTGGAATAGATAGCGTTCATCTAGAATACGCGTGACCACTTCAGCTTTTTTATACACAGATACTGGTCCTCTAGAGCAACAGCATGGATTTTTTGATTTTAATTACCAAATTTGAATATTGCAAAGTAAGTTTTGAATAGTAACTTTTTCATGATTAACTCTAAATTTCAAATTCCGCAATTTCCATATTAAATATTCAACTTGAACTTTCATCAACTTCTTTCCCCAAACCGGATCTCAAACCTTGAATATTGGAGGTTAAATTTGATTTATGGATGGCGGCTTCGTTGCTTTTTAAACGTTGAGTTGAGAGCAAAAAAAAGTCTCATACAACTGAATGTATGAGACTTTTAAATAAAAACTGGCGGCGACCTACTCTCCCGCTTTCGCAGTACCATCGGCGCTGGTGGGCTTAACTTCTGTGTTCGGAATGGGAACAGGTGAGCCCCACCGCTAAAACCACCCTAAAGGCTGTATATGGTTGTCAGTTTTGGTTGATTGCTGATGGTATAATACTATCAACTGTCAACTCCTTACTGTCAACTGTTTTATCGATAAAAATGTTCACAAAGAGAGAACCTTGAATGCGCAATTAAGGCTTGCCAATTAGGCAATAAATCTACGGGTAATTAGTACTACTCGGCTATGCTGTTACCAACTTTACACCTGTAGCCTATCAACGTCGTCATCTCCAACGACCCTTAAAAGATGTCTCATCTTGAGGCGAGTTTCGCACTTATATGCTTTCAGTGCTTATCTCTTCCAAACGTAGCTACTCAGCGGTGCACCTGGCGGTACAACTGATACACCAGAGGTTTGTTCAATTCGGTCCTCTCGTACTAGAATCAAGCCCTCTCAAACATCTAACGCCCGCAATAGATAGAGACCGAACTGTCTCACGACGTTCTGAACCCAGCTCGCGTGCCACTTTAATGGGCGAACAGCCCAACCCTTGGGACCTTCTCCAGCCCCAGGATGTGACGAGCCGACATCGAGGTGCCGAACCTCCCCGTCGATGTGAGCTCTTGGGGGAGACTAGCCTGTTATCCCCGGAGTACCTTTTATCCTATGAGCGATGGCCCTTCCATACGGAACCACCGGATCACTATGTCCTGCTTTCGCACCTGATCGACTTGTAGGTCTCACAGTCAAGCACCCTTATGCCATTACACTCTACGCACGGTTACCAAGCGTGCTGAGGGTACCTTTGAAAGCCTCCGTTACTCTTTTGGAGGCGACCACCCCAGTCAAACTACCCACCACGCAGTGTCCTTGATAAATCAAGTTAGGCTCCAAGTAAGTAAAGGGTGGTATTTCAACGTTGACTCCACAAACACTAGCGTGCCTGCTTCAAAGTCTCCCACCTATCCTACACATTACTTACTCAAAGTCAATACGAAGTTATAGTAAAGGTTCACAGGGTCTTTTCGTCCCATTGCGGGTAAACGGCATCTTCACCGTTACTACAATTTCACAGAGCTCATGGTTGAGACAGTGCCCAGATCGTTACACCATTCGTGCAGGTCGGAACTTACCCGACAAGGAATTTCGCTACCTTAGGACCGTTATAGTTACGGCCGCCGTTTACTGGGGCTTCAGTCAAACGCTTCGCATTGCTGCTAACGCCCTTCCTTAACCTTCCAGCACCGGGCAGGTGTCAGACCCTATACAGCATCTTTCGATTTAGCAGAGTCCTGTGTTTTTGATAAACAGTCGCCTGGGCCTCTTCACTGCGGCCAGCATTGCTGCTGGCGTCTCTTCTTCCGAAGTTACGAGACTATTTTGCCTAGTTCCTTAACCATGATTCACTCTAGCACCTTAGGATTCTCTCCTCGACTACCTGTGTCGGTTTTGGTACGGGTTGCTTCACTTCGGCTTTTCTTGGAAGCACTTTCCTTACAGCAACTTCGCCCGAAGGCTAGGTCTTGACTATTCCGTCAGTCTCCAGTAAGTACGGCACTCCGTCCCCTTTTTAGTGTGAGCAAGTATGGGAATATTAACCCATTGTCCATCCACTACCCCTTTCGGGTTCGCGTTAGGTCCCGACTAACCCTCAGCTGATTAGCATGGCTGAGGAAACCTTAGTCTTTCGGTGAGCGGGTTTCTCGCCCGCTTTATCGTTACTTATGCCTACATTTTCTTTTCTGTACGCTCCACCAAGCCTCACGACTCAGCTTCTGTGCAAACAGAATGCTCCCCTACCAGATACAACCCTAAGTTGTAAATCCATAGCTTCGGTACTCTATTTATGCCCGATTATTATCCATGCCGGACCGCTCGACTAGTGAGCTGTTACGCACTCTTTAAATGAATGGCTGCTTCCAAGCCAACATCCTAGCTGTCAATGCAGTCCAACCGCGTTGCTTCAACTTAATAGAGATTTGGGGACCTTAGCTGTTGGTCTGGGTTCTTTCCCTCTCGGACACGGACCTTAGCACCCGCGCCCTCACTGCCGTGGAACATTTATTAGCATTCGGAGTTTGTCAGGAATTGGTAGGATTTGACTCCCCCGCATCCAATCAGTAGCTCTACCTCTAATAAACTTATACACGACGCTGCACCTAAATGCATTTCGGGGAGTACGAGCTATCTCCCAGTTTGATTGGCCTTTCACCCCTACCCACAGGTCATCCGAAGACTTTTCAACGTCAACCGGTTCGGTCCTCCACTTTGTGTTACCAAAGCTTCAACCTGCCCATGGGTAGATCACAAGGTTTCGCGTCTAATACTACTAACTAAGCGCCCTATTCAGACTCGCTTTCGCTCCGGCTCCGTACCTGAAGTACTTAACCTCGCTAGTAACATTAACTCGTAGGCTCATTATGCAAAAGGCACGCCGTCACCCAACTTGTGGGCTCCGACCGCTTGTAGGCGTACGGTTTCAGGTTCTATTTCACCCTTCTATTCGAAGTGCTTTTCACCTTTCCTTCACAGTACTTGTTCACTATCGGTCTTTCAGGAGTATTTAGCCTTGGAGGATGGTCCCCCCATATTCAGACAGGATTTCACGTGTCCCGCCCTACTCATTTATCATCTAAATATACCTTTCATGTACGGGGCTATCACCCTCTATGGCTGTTCTTTCCAGAACATTCTATTAAATATATAAAGACTTTTGGGCTAATCCGCGTTCGCTCGCCACTACTTACGGAATCTCTTCGATTTCTTTTCCTCAGGGTACTTAGATGTTTCAGTTCTCCTGGTTTGCTCCTCTTACGAGGTGACATGTCTTCAACATGCCGGGTTGCCCCATTCGGACATCTGCGGATCAATTCGTGTGTGCCGATCCCCGCAGCTTTTCGCAGCTTACCGCGTCCTTCTTCGCCTCTGAAAGCCTAGGCATCCGCCATACGCCCTTAACGATTTCTTTCCTAATTATTAATTAGTTCAGTATTTTTTGTCTAACATCGCTGTTAAACTATTTTGTAAACTCAAACGCTTAATTGCGCTCGGTTTTCTCTTTGTGATATTTTTACCGTTAATGTCAATGATCTTATGTCTTTCTGCTTGTCTGATAAATGAATATTTGTTTTGGCTCTATTCATCTTACTTTTAAATCAAACTCGCAAAACTGTGGAGAATAAGGGAGTCGAACCCTTGACCTTCCCGATTCATCGGGACGCTCTAGCCCCTATCGGCTAAAATCCTTTGTTTCTTTTTTTAATAACTTCTATTCTTGTTACATCGCTGTAATCTTTTTCATTACTTTTCAGTAATTGTGGAGAATAAGGGAGTCGAACCCTTGACCTTCCCGATGAATCGGGACGCTCTAGCCCCTATCGGCTAAAATCCTTTGTTTCTTTTTTTAAATAACTTCTGTTCTTGTTACATCTCTGTAACCTTTATTACTTTTCAGTAATTGTGGAGAATAAGGGAGTCGAACCCTTGACCTCCTGCGTGCAAGGCAGGCGCTCTAGCCAGCTGAGCTAATTCCCCTCTAGTTGAGTTGGCGAGTGATTGTGTTGGAGGGTTTGAGCGTTAACTCATTATCTCTTATACTCTCAAACTCCTGTACTCAAAATTAGTAGTCTCGGGCAGGCTCGAACTGCCGACCTCTACATTATCAGTGTAGCGCTCTAACCAGCTGAGCTACGAGACTTCATTAGACTTAAAGATAAAAGAACCAAGAATCAAGACTGTAACGTCTATATCTTTCTTCTTTTCTCTATCCTCTTGTCTCTCTCTCCCTCTGATACTAATTTCTAGTGGGTTTTGTATTTTTATAATATAAGCAACCGAGTAAAAAACTAAAACGTTTTCTTAAAGTAAGTACATGGTACAGTAAAGTACCTTTATTTGTTTAACGTCGAAAGACGCTCTAAAATGAGATGTTCCAGCCGCACCTTCCGGTACGGCTACCTTGTTACGACTTAGCCCTAGTTACCTGTTTTACCCTAGGCAGCTCCTGTTACGGTCACCGACTTCAGGTACCCCAGACTTCCATGGCTTGACGGGCGGTGTGTACAAGGCCCGGGAACGTATTCACCGCGCCATGGCTGATGCGCGATTACTAGCGATTCCAGCTTCATAGAGTCGAGTTGCAGACTCCAATCCGAACTGAGACCGGCTTTCGAGATTTGCATCACATCGCTGTGTAGCTGCCCTCTGTACCGGCCATTGTATTACGTGTGTGGCCCAAGGCGTAAGGGCCGTGATGATTTGACGTCATCCCCACCTTCCTCTCTACTTGCGTAGGCAGTCTCACTAGAGTCCTCAACTGAATGTTAGCAACTAGTGACAGGGGTTGCGCTCGTTGCAGGACTTAACCTAACACCTCACGGCACGAGCTGACGACAACCATGCAGCACCTTGAAAATTGCCCGAAGGAAGGTCTATTTCTAAACCGATCAATTCCCATTTAAGCCTTGGTAAGGTTCCTCGCGTATCATCGAATTAAACCACATAATCCACCGCTTGTGCGGGCCCCCGTCAATTCCTTTGAGTTTCAAACTTGCGTTCGTACTCCCCAGGTGGCTAACTTATCACTTTCGCTTAGTCTCTGAATCCGAAGACCCAAAAACGAGTTAGCATCGTTTACGGCGTGGACTACCAGGGTATCTAATCCTGTTCGCTCCCCACGCTTTCGTCCATCAGCGTCAGTTAAGACATGGTAACCTGCCTTCGCAATTGGTGTTCTAAGTAATATCTATGCATTTCACCGCTACACTACTTATTCCAGCTACCTCTACCTTACTCAAGACCCGCAGTATCAATGGCAGTTTCATAGTTAAGCTATGAGATTTCACCACTGACTTACGAGTCCGCCTACGGACCCTTTAAACCCAATAAATCCGGATAACGCTTGCACCCTCCGTATTACCGCGGCTGCTGGCACGGAGTTAGCCGGTGCTTATTCATACTGTACCTTCAGCTACTTACACGTAAGTAGGTTTATCCCAGTATAAAAGAAGTTTACAACCCATAGGGCCGTCGTCCTTCACGCGGGATGGCTGGATCAGGCTCTCACCCATTGTCCAATATTCCTCACTGCTGCCTCCCGTAGGAGTCTGGTCCGTGTCTCAGTACCAGTGTGGGGGATCACCCTCTCAGGCCCCCTAAAGATCATTGACTTGGTGAGCCGTTACCTCACCAACTATCTAATCTTGCGCGTGCCCATCTCTATCCACCGGAGTTTTCAATAAAAAACGATGCCGTTTCTTATATTATGGGGTATTAATCTTCCTTTCGAAAGGCTATCCCCCTGATAAAGGTAGGTTGCACACGTGTTCCGCACCCGTGCGCCGCTCTCAAGATTCCGAAGAATCTCTACCGCTCGGCTTGCATGTGTTAGGCCTCCCGCTAGCGTTCATCCTGAGCCAGGATCAAACTCTCCATTGTATGTTTGTCTGACTCACTCAAAGTTTTGACGCTTTAGTTTTTCCTTACTTGGTTGTTATATCTATTTTTCAATGATCTCTCTTCTTCCGCTTCCTCAGCTGCCTTTTTCTGTCGTTGGGCGTTGCCGTATTTGCGTGTGCAAAGGTAATAACTTATTTCTAATTGACCAAATGTTTTTGAAAGAAATTTTAAAGTTTTTTAAGTAACCCTAAACCCTTTTCTCAAACACTTAATCCACTACTCCTGCGCTCCCCGTATTGGGATTGCAAAGATACAAATCTTTTCTAAACTCACAAATTTTTATCGCTAAAAATTTTAATGAATGTTTCTTGATCTACATCCTATTAAGTAACTTAAATTATCTGCCCGAAGGCGCTCCTGCGCTACTGATATACTCTCGTTTTCAGTGGGGCAAAGATAGGGCAGATACCTAAACGAAACAAATAATTAATAATCAATTATTTTGATTGTGGAAAAGTATTAAAGTAAAACATTGGTTTAATAGGCGTTAAATAACATGATAGAGTTATCCACAATGTTCATATTATTTTAATACTGGGTAAACATGTAGTTTTATTCGGGTATCATTGGGAAATTCAGTAAACAAAATACCGATTTTGTATATCGAAAATACTGTTAATGCCATGTTTTGGAGTAGAAATAACATCAACGAGTGTACTGTTTACAAAGATTAGGTCAACAGATTATTAATATTTATCCATTGATGAAAGGTGTCGCTCCTACGGAGCTCTCTGGATACCGGGATAATAATTACTACAAACATATTGCTCCTCCGGAGCAAAAGAGAAAAATAAGATCTTCAAATGAGCAATAATGCTAGTAATGGAAAGATTGAATTTAGAAAAAATATAATTAGACTGAAGCTAAACAATTGAAAAAATATTTATTTTTTGGCGAATAATCATCTACCGACTACTCCCCTAGCCCAGATTGAACGGCATGCTTGAGCTCTTTTTGCAAAAAAGGGAGAGCCAAGGCGCAAAAAAGCGAGCAGTGAAAGCTGGATGAGCTTCTGAAACAAACTATAGGATTAAAGAATAACACTTATAATTATAGAACAAAAAAATACCTCTGAAAATTTCAGAGGTTCTATATATATGGTGCAGATTAAAATTCTGCGTTCTTTGGAGTTCTTGGGAAAGGGATGACATCGCGAATATTGGTCATACCTGTTACGAAGAGAACCAGTCTTTCTAAACCAAGGCCGAAACCTGCGTGAGGAACCGAACCGAATCTTCTGGTATCCATATACCACCAAAGCTCGTGCTCGTCTACGTGCATTTCTGCCATTTTAGTTTTCAGTACATCTAATCTCGCTTCTCTTTCTGAGCCACCGATGATCTCGCCGATTCCCGGGAAAAGTACATCCATTGCAGCAACGGTTTTATTATCGTCGTTCAGCTTCATGTAGAATGCTTTGATTTCTTTTGGATAATCGAAAAGAACAACCGGACATTCAAAATGCTTTTCTACCAAAAATCTTTCGTGCTCAGACTGAAGATCAGTTCCCCAGCTTTCAACCGGATATTGGAATTTTCCTTTTTTGTTTTCTTTCGAATTCATTAAAATCTCAATCGCTTCTGTATAGCTTACTCGTTTGAAACGTTTAGCAATAACATTCTCCAATTTTTCGATCAGCCCTTCTTTTGCTCTGTCTTTTTCTGGTTTTGATTTTTGTTCTTCTTCGAAACGCTTGTCTAAAAATTCAAGATCGTCTTTACAGTTGTCTAAAACATATTGAATCACATATTTTAAGAAATCTTCTGCCAAATCGATGTTATCTTCAAGATTGTTGAAAGCAACTTCAGGCTCAATCATCCAAAATTCAGCTAAGTGACGCGTGGTGTTTGAATTTTCTGCACGGAAAGTCGGTCCGAAAGTATAAATTCTTCCCAATCCCATTGCTGCAGTTTCACCTTCAAGCTGTCCAGAAACCGTTAGGTTGGTTTTCTTACCAAAAAAATCCTGAGCGAAATCAATATCACCCTGCTCGTCTCTTGGAATATTGTTTAAATCAAAGTTGGTTACTCCAAACATTTCACCAGCACCTTCTGCATCAGCTCCCGTTACAATCGGCGTGTTGATGTAGAAAAACTGGTTTTGGTTGAAGAACGAGTGAATTGCAAAACTCACTGCATGGCGTACTCTGAAAACCGCCCCAAATAAATTGGTTCTGAATCTTAAATGCGCCTGCTCTCTCAACACTTCTAATGAGTGTTTTTTTGGCTGAAGAATGGTTTTATCTCTTTCTTCTGTAAAGTTATCTCCTAAAATGATAATTTTTTTAGCGATGATTTCTACAGTTTGTCCGGCTCCTTGGCTTTCTACCACTTCACCAACAACTTTAAGAGAAGATGCTGTACTTATTTTGCTTACAATTTCAGGATCGAAATTTTCGAAATCAACAACAATTTGCAAATTATTAATTGTAGAACCATCATTTAGCGCGATAAAGCGATTTGAACGGAAGGCTCTTACCCAACCGTAAACTGTAATGTCATGATGTAATACTTTTTTGTAGTCTTGTAGGACTTCTTTAATCGTCTGCTTTTTCATTTGTTGATTGATAAATTTTTGTATAAAAAATTAATGTTTGCAAATCTACAAAAAACAGTGTAATTTTTCTAAGATTACATTGTTTGATTTAAAAATGATTCTGATGACCCGTTATCTATCATATTGCGATTTTTGAACACAAAGCACACCAAGTTTTCTTATACTTTAGCCGCTTTTAAGGTTCACAAAGCCGTAAACTTGTAAAAGCATCCCGATTTTTTTTAAGTTTTCATCAATTACTTACAATCAGAAAAATGATCATTTAATTCTGATAATTGATTTTTATTTAATTAAAAAGCGTACTCTTTTTTCTCTGCTTCCCTTTTCTGATATTCCAGGCATGGTAACAACTCGGAACGTCATATTGCCATTTTGGAAGAATTAAAATAATCAGAATAACATCCACATGAGAAATAATCCCCAGAATAATGGTAAGATGAAATGCCCAGCCCGCCTGTTGAAACCCTATTAAATAAGTGAACGCAATGAGTAAACTCAAGCCCCATAATTTTGAAAGCCATGCGTGAGTACAAGTTTCCTTTTTAAATTTAATGATACTTATTATATAGCATAAAGCTTCCATGATAAAAATTAGCGCAATACTTTGCCAATGGTTTTTTATCACTTCTGGATTGATGAAATATGCTGCGAATCCTAACGAGAGCCAAAATACCAAATCGACCTGACTGTCTAATCTTCGTAGTTTTTCTGATGAAACGCCTACTTTTCGGGCAATGATTCCGTCGAAAATATCTGTGAGTAATCCGATGAACATTAAAGCTAAGATTAAAAATCTTGATTCTTCTCCTATTAAATATGACAAAAAGAAAATTATAGGTGCGAAAAGAAAACGAACTGCTATTAATATGTAAGGTATATTTTTCATTGTAATTGTTTTTTAAGATTTAGAAGACTAAGTTGAATCCCAAAGAAAATCTGAAACCTGAGGTAGAAAAATACTTATAAGGTTCGTATTCAAAATTATAACCTGCTTCTGCAGAAATAAAATGGTAAAAAACTATCCCAAATTTTGGCGACACCGCATTGGGAGTAATTCCAGCGCCTGTATATAAATTGGTAATCATACTTTTTTCCTTGAAATCTGCAACTTTGTAAAAATAATCTAGTTCCGGGATAACAATAAATTTTCTTTCCGGTGTATCCCACCAATTGAAATACCCTCTTAAACTCACATAATTATTTTCATTAAGAGGGATTTTCGGACCAAAAGAAAGAAAAGATTTATCATTCATTATCGTTAATTCGAGACGAGTGCAAATAATTGCTCCCAAAATTGCCCAGTCTTTTTTGTTGCCGATTTGTGCATTTACAAAACTGCAAAAAGACAGTGCAATGATTAATATAAAATTTTTCATGATTTCTTATTTTTAAATTATACCTCAAAGCTATAGTTGAAAAGCTGTTTGATAAATGCGAAAAAAAATTAAAATAAATTTCTACATTTGTGAAAATCACAAATCAGTATGAATCAGGAAATTCTACTCAAACAAATCAGAAAGAAAATCGGAGACAAATCTTTGAACGACGAGATTGCCAATATTCTCAATATTAGTTATGACGCGGCTCACCGAAGAACTTCTATGAAAGCGAAATTCAGTTTTGAAGAAGCTGTAGAATTGGCTAAATACTATCAGATTTCGCTCGATCAGTTTTTAGGAACGGAAAACCAATTGGTGGTGAAACGAACAAAACCCGTGAAAACCCAGGAAGATCTATTATATTTTTTTGAAAGTTCACTGAAGATTTTGAATGTTTTTCAGAGCATCAATCAGTCAAAAGTATATTATTCGGCGAAGGATATTCCTTTTTTTTACACGATTTCAAATACAATCCTTTCACGCTTCAAATTTTATGTCTGGATGAATTTGCTGAACGAAGATAAATTTCTAGGACCATTCGAAGATTTTGATCTTCCTTATCATTCGCCGAAAAATGAAATGCTGAAAGATCTTTACGAAAGTCAGAATGTAACCGAAGTCTGGAATGACACCACGATTATGAGTATTCTGATGCAGGTTTCTTTTTACTCAGAAATGGGACTTTTAAAATATAAAGACATCGTGCTTATTTTGGAGGAAGTGAAAAGTGTTCTGCAAAATATAGAATATAAAATTCAGCATAATCCTGATTTTAATTTTTATGTGAATGATTTAGTCATTTTAAGCAATAATATTTTGTTTAAAAATGAATATCAATC
This sequence comes from Chryseobacterium sp. C-71, assembly GCF_020911865.1. Lineage (NCBI taxonomy): Bacteria > Pseudomonadati > Bacteroidota > Flavobacteriia > Flavobacteriales > Weeksellaceae > Chryseobacterium > Chryseobacterium sp. C-71. The sequence continues at coordinate 3,277,953 of NZ_CP087131.1, read as the reverse complement.
TTCATTTTTTATTCCATTTAATATGTTCGGATACATGATGACGAACGATGAGAATACCTGTAATGATACGCTGATTTATTTTGAACACGAAATAAAAAATTCGAAATCGCTGAATACTTCAGGGAACAGAGAGCGAAAAATGTTTTTTAATAAAATGTATGACCAAATTGAAAATTTAAAACAAAAATTAAAATGAACACACTGTATAAGGGTGAATTTTTTGGTCAAACCAACAAAACGCTGCACTTCGATGGCCTGATAATCACAGATACAGAATACACTCATTCTTATGTCGACTGGCATTACCATGAGAATGCTTATTTCACTTTTTTGATTCAGGGAAATGTGATTGAAGGAAACAAAAAAGAAATCTACGAATGCTCTGCCGGAACTTTACTCTATCATCAATGGGAAGATCCGCATTATAATATAAAACCAGATGGTTTTACACGAGGTTTCCATATTGAAATACCCCAAAAATGGTTTGAAAATCTGAATATTTCAAAAAATCAACTCGAAGGAAGCTTTAATATAAAGAATCCCGAAGTAAAACTTTTAATGTATAAAATCTTTAAAGAAAGTAAAATAGATGACATCTCTTCTGAAATCTCTACGCATCAGCTTTTGCTCAATATTTTCAGTCACATATCTACTCAAAAGTCTAAGTTAGAAAAGAAACCAGTTTGGGTTAAGCAAATTGATGAATTGTTGCACGAAAGATATACTGAAAAATTCAGCTTAACAGAGCTTTCTCAAACATTAGACATTCATCCAATTCATCTGAGTAGGGATTTTCACAAATATTTTAATTGCAATCTGGGAGATTATATTAGAAAACTAAAGATTAATCAATCTCTATCTTTTCTTACAGCCAACGAGAAATCTTTAACCGAAATTGCATTAGACTGTGGTTTTGCAGATCAAAGTCATTTTATCCGTAGTTTTAAAGAAAATATCGGAATGACACCTTTGAAATACCGGAAAATTCTGGAAAAATAGTCACGTTAATTCTATTCTATTTTTTTTAAACTAAGCTGTTTATTTTTGTCATATAAAATTTAAAATGAAATCAAACTCAATATTTATTCTGTTTTTACTATTTAATTTTTCCTTTGTACAATCTCAAAATATCATCAATCCTGAAAAAATTGAAAATTCCGTTCAAAAAAATCATTTGAATACAATTGTTTTTATGGACAAAGCAGTTTCTGAGGAAAATCTAAAAGAGTCAGATTTTCTTTCAACGATGATTTTTCAGGAAGATAAAGATCTTGCGATCCGTATTTTTCAAGATAATTCTTTGATTAATTATTTGCATCAGCTTGATCCTTCTTTAACCGCTGATGAGTTACTAAAAAAAGGGAATTTTCAGTTTTCATTTTATGTTGACGGAAAATTAATTTATGTAGAGAATCTTAACTCAGGAGCAGGAACAAAAGAAAGTAAAACTTTAAAAACAACTTTCGGAATTCCTTTCATCAGTTCAAAAAATGAAGATTCATGGGGAAGATTTTTGTGGATGCGATTTTATTTAGCAAATGGCGGAATCGATGCTTTAGAAACCGGAAGCCATAATTTAAGCATTGAAATAAGACCTTATTTAAAAACTTCAACCTTAAAAACAGGAAAAGTAATCGCAAAAGGGAATATAAATCTGGTTATTCCTAAAAAGAATATTCCTGAAAATCAAATTGCCGTTCAAAAAATAAAAACCAATAGCGGCTGGAAAGTTTCGAGTGAAAAATTTAATATCGAAAAAATAAAAGGTTTAAACCAAAAAATTGCGGAAAACAGATTCAAAGATATTACAGGTATTGTTGTGATCAAAAACGACAAGCTTATTTTGGAAGAATATTTTAATAATTATGAAAGAGACAGCCTTAATGACACCCGTTCTGTAGGAAAATCTTTCGCTTCTGCTTTAATGGGAATTGCTTTGAAAGATGGATATTTAAAAAATGAAGATCAAAAAATCAACGAATTTTATGATTTAAAAACATTCAAAAATTATTCTCCTGAAAAAGAAAGTATTACGCTAAAAAGTTTGCTGACGATGAGTTCAGGTTTTGATGGAAATGACGAAGATGAAGATTCTCCCGGAAATGAAGAAAATATGTACCCGACCGATAACTGGATAAAATTTGCGTTAGACTTACCTATCACCGACAATAAAATTGGAGAAAAATGGTCTTACTTTACAACCGGAGTCGTTTTAACCGGAGATATTTTAGATAAATCTATTGAGAATGGATTGGAAAAGTATGCAGATCAAAAACTATTTCAACCTCTTGGAATAAAAAATTACAAATGGCAATATACACCTCAGCATAAAATCTCGCTTGCCGGAGGATTAAGAATGAGTGCTCTGGATTTTGCAAAATTCGGACAGTTATATAAAAATAACGGCGTTTGGAATGGCAAAACTATTTTAGATAAAGAATGGATTAAAAAATCTTTTACCAATTATTTTTCCGACAATAAAGATTTTGAAGGGTACGGGTACTTGTTTTGGAGAAAAGTATATAAAGTAGGAAATAAAAGTTTTGAATCTTACCAATCTAGCGGAAATGGCGGGAACAAAATTATCATTTTCACAGAGCTACCTGTCGTTATGGTTATCACGGCAAAAGCTTACAATAAGCCATATTCGCACTCACAAGTCGATAAAATGGTACAAGACTATTTATTGCCAGCGGTTTATGAATAATAGATAAGTGAAAATTTGTGAAAGAACAGATGTCTTACTATAGTTTTTTGTTAACTATTTGTATTATTCATCTTTCTTCGAAGGAACCAAATAAACATCAATCAAACCTTCAGGAACCTGCATTTTGATAAATCTTTCCTCACGATTAACTTCAATAATCCAATCTTTGATCAACGGAATTACCACTTCTTTACCATCCAGATTGGTCACGAAATAGTTTTGTGCCGTTTGGTCATTCACAGATCTGATGACACCACAATTATTATCATTCTGATCAAAAATTTCGTAGCCGATAACTTCGTGATAATAAAACTGATTTCCGGTTAATTTTGGCAAACTCGTCAACGGAAGATAAACGTCTTTATTCAAAGATTGATCTACCAAAGCTTCGGAAGAGTTTTTAAAAGAAATATTCACAGCATCTAGTTTACTCCAAGATGTTTTTTCAATAAAAAAAGGAACCAGCAAACCATTGATTTCTACAAAAATAGAATCCAGGTTTCTGTAAAGTTCGGGTTGATCTGTATCTAATTTAAGGATTACATTTCCGGCAAGACCGTGTCTGCGGGTGATTTTTCCTAATAAATAGCAGTCTTCTTTTTTCATAATGATGTAGAATCTTAAAAATTGGTTTTCTCTTTTAATCTTATTAAGGTTAATAACAATAACAAGATTGCTTATTTCAGTTTAAACAACAAAGACACGAAAAAATCGTGCCTTTGCTTTGTATTTTTTAGAAGAACTAAGCCTGAGTTTCTTCAGTACCTTCTGCTTCAGCAGTTGGTTCTTCTGTAGCTTCAGTAACAACTTCTTCAGCAGGTGCGTTAGCAGCCTCTTCAGCAGCTTTAGCATCAGCTTCTACTTGAGCAGCCGCAGCAACTCTAGCTTCGTTTACTTTAGTTTCAGCTTCAAAAGCAGCTTTCTTAGCATCAGCCTGAGCTTTAGTCAATCCTTCTACTTTACCTTGTACTTTTTGTTCTTTAGATTCTACCCAAGCAGCAAATCTTTTTTCAGCTTCAGCCTCGTCAAAAGCACCTTTAGCAACACCACCTTGTAAGTGTTTTTTGTAAAGTACACCTTTATAAGAAAGAATCGCTCTTGCAGTATCAGTTGGTTGAGCACCGTTGTTTAACCACTTTACAGCAGAGTCAACGTTCAAATCGATAGTCGCAGGGTTAGTAATTGGGTTGTAAGTACCTAGTTTTTCGATGAATCTACCATCTCTTCTAGCTCTAGCATCTGCAACCACGATGTGGAAAAAAGGTCTCCCTTTTGATCCGTGTCTTTGTAATCTGATTTTTACTGACATAATGTATGAATTTTAAGGGAACTCGTCCCGATTAAATATTTAAGTGTGCAAAGATAGTAAAAAATTTCTATTCTGAAAATATTTGTTGGAAGTCAGGTGCAGGAAGTTGGAAGTTTTGCAATATTCTCGCTTTCTCCTTCATTTAAAATATTTTTCAGGAGCTGGGAACCTGCTGTCCACTATATCTTTTTTGTTTTCCTTTTGCTTAGGCATCTAAAAAACAAAAAAAGGATGCCGTTTCCATCAGGGCTAAATCAAAAATTCGTTACCAATTTTGATTAAAAATTATTACATTAATCGACATTTCCCATATAGAAAAGCCCCAGACATTTCTGGTTTTCTTCGATGGTCAAAGACTCTTTCAAATGATCAACAATTTTTGGTGAACTCCAATAACAACCTACTCCATTTGCGGTACAAGTGAGATACATATTCTGAACCGCCATAGAAACTGCAGCGATTTCTTCCCACTCTGGGACTATTCCACTGAAATTGACAACGATGGAAACTACTGCATCAGCTTTATTGATTTTAAAACCAATATCCTGATATTTTTTCTCTAAAAAAACTTGGGGAGCCTGCATAGACTTATAAATTTCCTGCATTTCGAAAGCTAATTTTGCTTTTTCTTCGCCTTCGAAAATTTTGAAACGCCAAGGTTTTGTTCTCTTATGATTGGGAGCTAATGTCGCTGAATGCAGGATTTCTTCTATAATTTCCTGTGAGATCTCTGTCTCAGCATAATCTTTGGGAAAAATACTTCTTCTTTGCTCTATGATTTCTTTTAAAACTTCTGCTTTATTCATGAAGACAAAAATACAGAAAAAGTGGGAAGCGCTAAGTTTATGATTTATAAAAAATAATTGGTCAGGTTTTCGATTCCAAGTTTTTTTAAAAAAAATTCAGGAAAATATTTTTGCAAGTTGAAATTTGAAACATTTTATGTTGCATGGTCCGAATTAGGAAAAAACCATTTATAATCTAATTGTTTTACCTGTAGCTATTGTAGTTCAGCCAACTTTAATATCTCATTCCATCTCGTGAGAATCAATTCTGTGTAAATTTCTTTTTGAAGACCGTACGAACCCAATGCAAAGCCATCATTCCATTCTATCATTGCAGTTGAGCCATTATCTAAAACCCCGAAGTCAATTCCATAAGCATCAGTCCTCTGATTTGATTTCTCAAAATCATTAATTGCATTTTCTACAACTTCCATATTTAATTTTAAACTTTCATCTCCATCATAATTTTTAATATCAACAATTTTAGATTTGTTTACGAAAACCCTATATTCAGAAAGCCAGCTAACAACTGATGAACAATACAAATCCGTGTCTTTAGCTATCCCTTCAAAACGATTTAAATCAAGATTTGAGTTTATAACAAATCCTGTAAAAAGTTTAGCTTTTGATTTAGGTTTCACAAAAATGTTCATTACGTCATCGCTATTACTTATCATTAATAATTTTTTAATACTACTTTCCCAAACGTTTCGATGCATATATTTTCTCAGACTTTCCGGATAAGAGTCATTAATCAATTTAATTCCAAGCCTCTTAAAAACATTCAACATTATCGGATGATTGCCAATAACTATAGTTTGGTTATCTATAACTATTTGGTTTCTTAATAATTTTTTATTTGTAAAAAGTTGACATTCGACTCCTATTGATTCTAAAGTTTCTTTTATATCCTGATGTTCAGGCTCAATTATACCGTTACCATATTCATGAATGTATGCTTTTAAAATCATAATTGTGAATTTTTGAAAATCGACGAATACTTTTCTCCTTTTTCTTGGTTCTTACAAAACCTCAATAATCTCCTGATGAATGTTATTCAAAGTAAACGAGCTTCCGGATTGCATTCCCATCATTTTCTTAGCCATCGGGCTTTCTGCCGAGATGGCATAGAAACGGTCGCCTTCAAAAAAGAATTCGCCCAAAGAAACCGAAATATAAAATCTCGCTTTATTGGTAATTACTAATGATCCCAGCTGTACCTTTTCTGTGAAAGCAGGTAAAACTCTTGCCATATTTATTCTTAAATCATGCAAAGCTGCGAGCTGTCTTTGCATTTGATAGATTTCCTCTTGCATTTCTTCGCGCATGCTGTCGTACTTTGGAGTTTTTTTAATATCCCGGCTTGCTTCTAAAGTAAATTCTATAAAGTTTTTTAGTTTTTCTATTTTTTCTGAAATCACGGTTTTTACATAATTTCTTATGTTATTTTTCTCAAATACTATCTTCTCCATGTATCGTAATCTTTAGATAAAGATAATATTTTTTTAAATAAAATGATACTTTTGTGTTAAGCACAAACTAAATCTATGTATGACTATAAGAAGGTAGATAACTTTATTGAAAAAGCCGAAAAAATCAGTAAAGAAAAAAATAAAGAAGAAGCGTTTGATTTAATAACATCAGATTTAGCGTCTTTAGATAAAAAATATCTCAACGAATGTATCGGAGCTTTAAATTTCATTCAATATGAAAAAACACTAGATTGGATTGAAGAAAACTGTGAAAAGATAACCGATATTTCTTTAAGCTGGGGACATTTGGCAGCAGTTTCTAAATTTGATTGGCAGAGAGCTAAAAAATGGTTAGACTCAAAACGCCCTTTGAGCCTCGTAGCTTTAGATGCATTAAATTTTTGCACTACAAAAGGTGCTAGATTAAATGAATCACTAATGATGCGTAAAATTAGTCCATCACTTCTTAACAATCCTGGAGAGGAAATAATCGCAGTGAAAATCAATCAATATCAATTAATAGATAATACTCCACGTGTAAAAAAAGTTGTAGACAAAATCATACAAAATATATTTAATTAAAAAGCCTTGCAAAATTGCAAGGCTTACACTTTATTTTTCTACCAACGTCTTTAGATTATTGAGGCCTTCTTCGTAAGATTTTCCCATTTGGTAATCCATCATCGGTCGCATAATTTTCATAAAAGTTGATAACTCAAAATTAATATCCCAAGTTACTTTTGTATTATTTCCATCTCCAGACAATACTACATTAGAGTTTGCATTGCTTTCAAAAGGTTTTATAAAGTGAATTTTTGTAGACATTTTTTCGTTTGGAATAATGGCTGTAATTTGCTGTTCTCCTTGTCCGACCTCATCATTTCCTTTCCAGCTGTAAAAATCGCCGACTTCACCAGTTTTTCCTTTATATGTAATCACAGAATTTTTATCCAATCTCATCCAAGGATTCCATTCATTAAATCCTTTCATAGAGTTGGTATGTTGCCATACTTTTTCTATCGGTGCATTGATGGTAATTGTTTTTTCGTAATGATAATTCTTATCAAAAGCCAATAATGCTACTAATGCATAGCTTACAATTAATAAAATAATTACTCCGATAGCTTTTAAAATTGTTTTCATGTTTTATAATTTTTTTTGGTTATTTTTTTTGCATTAAGTAGGAAACCAGCTTTTTGATGAGTCCGTTTTCCATTTCGAAAACATCACAGAAATCAGCGTTGAGAATGTCTCCGTTTTTGAAACTTCCGATCACATTTCCTTCCGCAATGACAACATTATTTTCTTCTGTCATTCTGAAAATTGTAATTTTTGGCTTTCCTGTAAAATTTTCGTTTTCTATTTCTTTGTCAAATTCTTCTTTCCCATGATGCAGATAAACTCCCGGCATTTCCCAAATGACATCTTCAGTAAGGCAGCTCAGGATTTTTTCATGATCACTTTCCTGAAAAGAATCCATGTATTTTTGAATTGTTTCTTTGTTTTTAGACATCGTTATGTTTTTTTCAATTATAAATTATTTTAAACGTAAAGTCATAATAACTCAAAAGTAAAATTAGCAATTTGCTATGAAGCAAATCTTTTCTTATGACAAGAAAATTAGTGAATGATGCATTTTGTCATACAATTTGTGGTGGGCATTGTTTTTGAGAATTCAAACATCATTACATTCAAATTAATTAAATTTACATCAATTAAAAATAATTCAATGAGTATTTTAACAGAAAAATTCAATACACCATATCATTCAGCTCCATTCGATAAGATTAAAAATGAAGATTACCTTCCGGCTTTTAAAGAATTAATTCAAAAATCTGAAGAAGAAATCGACGAAATAGTTAATAATTCTGACGAAGCTACTTTTGAAAACGTCATTGAAGCCTTAGCTTTTTCCGGAGAGCAATTGGACAGAGCTTCTAATATTTTCTTTAATTTAAATTCAGCCGAAACGAGTGACGAACTGCAACAAATTGCGCAAGAAGTTTCTCCGATTCTGACAGAATATTCTTCAAAAATTTCTCAAAACGAAGCTTTATTTAATAAAATTAAAAAAGTGTATGATGAAAAGGAAAAATACAATCTGAATGAAGAACAACAAATGCTTTTAAATGAAACCTATAAAGGTTTTGTAAGAAGCGGAGCCCTTTTGAACGAAGAAGACAAAGAAAAATTAAAGAAAATCAGTATGGATTTATCTTTAAAATCTCTTCAGTTCGGGCAAAACGTTTTGGCTTCAACCAACAATTATTTCAAACACATCACCAATAAAGAAGATCTAGCCGGAATTCCCCAAGCGATTATTGAGCAATACGCAGAAGAAGCTAAAGAAAGAAATCTGGAAGGCTGGGTTGTCACCTTGCAGTACCCAAGCTATATTCCTTTTCTGACGTATGCGGAAAACCGTGAACTGAGAAAAGAACTGGCTTTAGCAAATGGCAAAAAATCTTTTGACGGTGGCGAATTTGATAATCAAAATTTAATTAAAGAGCTTTTAAATTTAAAACAACAAAAAGCTGAACTTTTAGGCTATGCAAACTATGCAGATTTTGTTCTTGAGGAAAGAATGGCAAAATCTCCGACTAAAGTTTTAGACTTTTTAAATGAACTTTTAACGAAAGCAAAACCTTACGCAGAAAAGGAAATTGAAGAATTAAAATCTCTAGCAAAAGCCGATGGAATTGACGAAATGCAAGGTTATGACCACGCTTTTTATGCGGAAAAACTTCGTAAAGCAAAATACGATCTCAATGATGAAGAACTGAAACCTTATTTTCCATTGGAACAGGTTCAGGAAGCTGTTTTCGGTTTATCAAAACAACTTTTCGGATTGACTTTTGAGGTAAGAAATGATATTCCTAAATACCATGAAGACATAAAAGTGTATGAAGTTTTCGAGACAGGAAGCGTGAAGCTGGAAGCTGGAAGTGACAATCCTGAAAAAATATTTAAATCTTTACTATACGTCGATTATTTCCCAAGAAAAGGCAAAAGAGCCGGAGCCTGGATGACGAGCTACAAAAATCAGTATCAAAAAGATGGTGAAAATTCTCGCCCACACATTTCTATTGTTTGTAATTTCAGCAAACCGACGAAAGATACGCCGAGTTTATTGACGTTTCAGGAGGTGACGACTTTATTCCACGAGTTTGGTCATGCACTTCACGGAATGATGGCAGATACGCAATATCCTAATCTTTCCGGAACTTCTGTGAAATGGGATTTTGTGGAATTACCTTCTCAGTTTCTGGAAAATTTCTGCTACGAACCTGAATTCTTAAAAACTTTTGCTAAACATTATAAAACCGGAGAAGTTCTTTCCGACGAAAAAATCGAGAAAATCGAACAGTCGAAAAACTTTATGGAAGGTTATCAGACAATGAGACAGCTTGGCTTTGGAATTTTAGATATGAACTATCATACGAAGGTTGCTGAGTTGGAGAATTTGAGCGTAAAGGAGTTTGAAGATAATTATACCAAAGCAACCCAACTTTATCCTTCGAATCCTGAAACTGCGATGAGCCCGAGTTTTTCACACATTTTTCAGGGTGGGTATTCTGCCGGATATTATTCTTACAAATGGGCAGAAGTTTTGGATGCCGATGCTTTCCAATTTTTCAAAGAAAACGGAATTTTCAATGCTGAAACGGCAGCAAAATTTAAAGTTCTTCTTTCTTCAGGCGGAACAAAAGATCCTATGGAATTGTATAAGAGTTTCAGAGGAAGCGAGCCAAAAGTTGAGAGTTTACTGAAGAGAGCGTTTGGGTAGAATTTAAAATAATATTTAAATACTCCAAAAGGTGAAAGCTTTTTGGAGTATTTTTTACAAGTATTTCATCTCTTTCGGGACTTAAAAATACCATTGAGACAACCACTTTATTAACAAATAGCGTTTAAGTTAGTTAAGAATAAGACAAATTTTTGAATCACAAATAATTTTCTACATTAAAATATTTTTTATAATTTCACGCCGGTTTGAGATAACACCAAAAAACAATTTACCATGAAAATGAAACTTACCAACTTATTAATTTTTTCATTGATCCTTACAACAATAGGTTTCTTGATGGATGGAGACACCAAAGAACCAAGTATGGTTTTGAGATTTACCGAATACTTTGCAATGACGGCTTTAATTTTCACAGCAACTTCAATCCTTTATTTTTCTGCAAGCTTTACAATGAAAAAATTCCAGAAGATTCGCAGCTAATTTTTTATAAATGCCAAAAGTAATACGTAAGTTTTGCTATATCTAAAAAATGAATTGGGTTTGAAGATTAGTTTAAAGTAGACTAAGATTTTGAATATATAGATTGATCATTTTAGATCTAAAACAAAAAAGTATGCATCTCAGCATACTTTTTTGTTATTTTATAATCTGTCCGTTGTAATATTTCTCTAAAAAGAAACCCAGATCTGCACGATAGCCGATTCCTGAAGCTTCAAATTTCCAGCTTTCGTTTTTTTTGTACAATCTTCCGAATTCAATTCCTGTTTCTATAGAAAAATCTTCGTCTAATTCATACTTTGCAATTTCTTGATTATTACTTTGGTCAACAATTCGGATGTAAGAATTTCTTACCTGACCAAAATTTTGCCTTCTTCTTTCAAAATCTTCAATCGTTACCACAAAAAGAATCTCTTCAACTCTGGAATCTACTTTTGCAAGATCAATCATAATAGCTTCATCATCGTCTCCGTCACTGTTTTTACCGCTTGGATCATCGCCAGTATGAGTCAAAGCACCATCGGGAGAATTCAGGTTGTTATAAAAGACAAAGTAATCTTCACTAACCAACTTTCGTTGAGAATCAATCATAATCGCAGAAGCATCCAAATCAAAATCGTAACCCGTCCCTTCGTTAGGATCCCAACCCAGCCCGATAGTCATTTTTGTGAGTCCTATATCAATTCTCTGTCCTTTTTGTAGGTTAATTGCCATAATTCTGTACTTTATGTCTAAGATAGTTTTGATTTGTCATTTTTCCAAATATTCAGATTAAAAAAACATTAAAAAAGCCCGATCCATAAGATCCGGCTCTATATTTTATATTAAATTTTAAAACTTATTTGTTGTTAATTTCAGTTTCGGCTGCCAGTTTATTTCTCGCTTTAGCCAAAATAGGAATAGATAATAAGCCCGTCGTCAACATGATTACAATTTGTAAGGGAAGAGAGATAAATGAATAAGTCAATCCCATTTCACCGCCAAATTCTGCACTTTTTCCCATAGAGATAAACAATGCCATGAAACCATATTTCATCGCTAAATTAAAAGCTCCGATACCACCACTCGCCGGAACGATCATTCCTAAAGTTCCCACCACAATGATGAAAAAGCCGTCTGCGATAGTAAAGTCTGAAGTTTCCGGTAAAGCAAAACAAACAAGATAAGCGGCCATGAAATAACAAATCCAGATTCCGATGGTATATAAAATGAATTTTACTTTTTGTTTTAGTTTAAATATGGACGTTAAACCTTGGAGTATCCCATCTATGAAACCTATAATTTTCCCTAAAATCGGAACTGTCGCCAATTTTCTTTTAAACACAAAAAACAAAATCGCTCCTAAAACTAATATGGAGAGTATTAAAATTACCTTATTCGGATTAAATTTAATCCCTGAATTTTCGTAAAATGAAAGGATTGCTTCATATTTAAATATGAAAGTTAGTCCCAAAAACGCCATCATACAAATCAAATCTACTACCCTTTCCAAAATAATTGTTCCGAAAGATTTGTCTACAGGCACTTTTTCAACACCATACAAAGCTGTTGCTCTGGCTACTTCACCACTTCTGGGAATGGTTAAATTCATTAAATAACCAAAGGAAATCGTCCAGAATGCATTAGAACTCGAGATATTATAACCCATTGGTTCCAGTAAAAGATTCCAGCGGACTGCTCTTAGCCAATATGCCAAAACACCGAACACTCCTGCAATGGCTACCCAAAGATAGTTGGCTTTTGCCAAAGATTTCTGCACTTTTTCAAACTCAAACCCCTTGAGAGCAAGCCACAGAAAAAAACCTGCAAACGCAAGCGAAATGACAATCGTAAGGATTGATTTTAAAGAATTGGCTGATTTCTTTTCCATGAATTAGGTAAGCAGGTTAGTTTTCTCATCCGGGAAAACGATTTTTGGCTGAAACTCTCTTGCTTCTTCAGGCGTCATTTGAGCATAGGCAATAATGATAATGATGTCATCACGCTGTACTTTTCTCGCCGCCGGCCCATTCAGACAAACTTCTCCAGACTTTCTCTTACCTTTGATAACGTATGTATCAAAACGTTCTCCGTTGTTTACATTAACGATATAAACTCTCTCTCCCACTACCAATCCTGCCGCATCAATAAGATCTTCGTCTATGGTAATACTTCCGATATAATTAAGGTCTGAAGCCGTAACTCTCACCCTGTGAATCTTCGATTTGAATACTTCTATTAACATGGTGCAAATTTATTAATAATATTTAATAAAATGATTTTAAAATTGATTTAAGAAAGCGCACCATAACTACGTTTGAATTTCGTAGAAATTAATATAATTCATGACTGATTATCAACTTAATAAGCATATCAACAAAAAAATCAAAAGTAAGCATTAAATTTAGGATTTAATAAATACAAAATTCAATGTTAAATTTTCAACAAAGCCAATAAACATAAGTAGTTGGCATGATTTTAGTATCTCGAAACGTAGATTTTTCGTAAAAACTTAAATTATGATATATTGATTAATTTAAGAGTAAATCAAAAAATATCCACAAGTTTTTAGAAAAAATTTGCACAATTTGAAAATTGTTTTATATTTGCTACAATTACTAACTAACTTTTAATATAAAAATTATGAACAAGTCTGAATTAATCGACGCAATCGCAAAAGACGCAGGTATTACTAAAGTTGCAGCTAAAGCTGCTTTAGAGTCTTTTATCTCTAACGTTACAACAACTCTAAAGGCAAAAGACGGAAAAGTGTCTTTAGTAGGATTTGGTACTTTCTCAGTATCTGAGAGAGCTGCAAGACAAGGTATCAACCCTGCAACTAAAAAACCAATCAAAATCGCTGCTAAAACAGTAGCTAAATTTAAGGCTGGTGCTGACTTGGCAACTGCGGTTTCAGGTGTGAAAAAGAAATAATCAATCAGATTATAAAAATGCAAACCTCATCAGAAGATGAGGTTTTTTATTGCGTAAATATTTAATTAGGGATCTCTTTGTTTATGGTGCCAATCGGGAAATTTTCCAGTCTAAATCTTTTAGTGAATAGATGATTCTGTCATGAAGCCTGTTTGGTCTTCCCTGCCAAAACTCAATTTCGTAAGGTTTTGCGATATATCCACCCCAATTTTCAGGTCTTGGAACCTCAGAATTTTCAAATTTTTCTTCTAATTCTTTTAATTTAATTTCTAAAAACGCTCTATTAGGAATCACTTCACTTTGTGGCGAAACTGCTGCACCAAGCTGACTTCCTTTTGGTCTAGAATGAAAATATCCATCGCTCAGATTTTCAGCAATCTTTTCTAAATCAGCTTTAATAATAATTTGTCTTTCTAAACCCGGCCAGAAAAAATGAAGACAGGCTTTGTGCGTTTTTTCAATCGCTTTTCCTTTTCTGCTATCGTAATTGGTATAAAAAATAAAACCTTCGTACGTATATTCTTTAAGCAAAACCATTCTCGTTCTTGGGCAACCATCATCTTCTAAAGTAGAAACCGCCATTGCATTGGCTTCAGTAACTGTAGGATTTGCTGATGCATCTAAAAACCAATCTCTGAATTGCTCAATAGGATTCTCTTTAATCTCACTTTCAATAAGTTGAGATTTTTCGTAGATTTTTCTCTTGTCATGAAGGTTTTCCATAAATAATTTTTATTAAATTTGAGTATGAATTACTCATACAAAGGTAAAATATTAATTTCCACACCTGATATTTCCGGAGATATTTTTTCCAGATCAGTAGTGCTTATCATTGAACATAATGAAAGTTCAGCTTTTGGTTTGATTTTGAATAAGAAAAATTCAAAAATGAGTAACAAATTCAAAAATTTCTTCGACTTTAAAATTGAAGTTTATGATGGCGGTCCTGTAGAAAATGACAAAGTTTTTTTCATCATTAAAGGTAAGAAAGTCAGCGAAAATTATACTGAAATTAATAATGAATTTTATGTAACAGAAGATATAGAGACTGTTATCAGTGCGGTTATCAGCAATGAATTATCAATTGATGATGTTAAAATATTTTCAGGCTATTCCGGTTGGGGAGCTTTGCAGTTGGATAGTGAAATTAAACGTAAATTCTGGACAGTTGTAGATGTTTACAATCTTGATTACACCCTTCCAAATGACCAGACCCTTTGGAAATCTATTATGCAAAACCTTGGCGGTGAGTATCTTTTGTGGGCAAACTCTCCGGAAGACATTTCTTTAAACTAATCATTACTTCACAAAGAAGCGATATACTTTAACAAACTTTTAAGTTATTCTTACATAATTTTTAACATACTTTTCACGTTCTTTGATAAACTAAACCTAGGATATGAAAGCATTTAAATTATTGGTTTTATCTCTTGCATCTGCTGCTATTGTATCGTTCTCACCTACTAATAAGAAAATCATCGTCATTGATGCCGGACATGGCGGAAATGACATGGGCGCAACTTATAACCAGGCCTCAGAAAAGCAAATCGTTTTGGGAGTGGCTTCAAAAATCAAAAATCTAAACAAATCTGAGGATTACGAAATCATCTTGACCAGAGATTCTGATCAATATGCCGATTTGAGTAACAGAACAGCAATGATTAATAAGCTAAATCCCGAAATGGTCATCTCACTTCACATCAACAGAACACCGGGAAGCGAGACCGATAAAAAAGGTCATGAGATTTTCACAC
The DNA here is from genome assembly GCF_020911865.1 of Chryseobacterium sp. C-71. Taxonomy (NCBI): domain Bacteria; kingdom Pseudomonadati; phylum Bacteroidota; class Flavobacteriia; order Flavobacteriales; family Weeksellaceae; genus Chryseobacterium; species Chryseobacterium sp. C-71. Next base: position 3,262,767 of record NZ_CP087131.1, on the reverse strand, counting down.
AGAATTCTGATGCTTCAAAAGCATTTGCAGAAAAAATTTCAAAAAAATTAGGTTCTTGTAAGATTGAAGAGAAGAATCTTCATATTTTAAGAGAATCAAAATCTCCTGCTGTACTGGTAGAATTGGGATTTATCAACAATAAAGAAGACAGAGATTATCTGAGCAGTGAAGCTGGGCAAAAAGAACTTGCACAGAAATTCATTGAGATCATCAACGAAAAATAAAGTGGAAAAAACACTTTTCTGATTGTATCAGAATAAAACCCGGTAAAGGACGTCATTGTTGTTTACCGGGTTTGTCAATTTAATTTGAAAAACTATTCTTCCAGCCTTCTACCAATATGGTGAAACGAGTATTTTCAAACGTTTTATTTCTAATTTTTCCAACCGAGAAAACTCCTTTCTCGTCAGAGATCATTAATATTTCTTCAGCTTTCTGAGATTCAAAAGCAATGATTTCATGCTCCTGAATATCTGCTAAATTATTTGTATGCAGATAAGTCACAAAGTTCTCAAGCAGAGGCGAAATGTATGCTCCTTCTGAATGCTTTGGAACTTTAATAATATTTCCTTCCAGAAAAAGTAAATTTCCTGAAGTAGAACGGGCAATTCTCTTATTTGGATTTAAAAGAATGACATCATCTAAATCATTTTCCTGCGCATAAATCCCTGCATAGATATTCTCCGGACAATGAACTCTGATGTTGCTCAGAAGATTATTATTAACGTTGATTTCTTTAATTAAATCTAATTCTAAAGGACGCTGATGCACATTCAGAATATCATCCATCTCATCAACCTCAAAGAAATAAGAAATGGTAGATTTTGATAAGGTAATTCCATCAGAATTTCTGTACACCAGAAAATTAATGATTCCGTTTTTCACAGCTTTTTCCTGAATTACTTTTTCGTTAAAAAGATTCTGAAAAAACTCCAAAGTATAGGTTAGAGGAATATTCATCCTCATTTTTCGCATAGAAGCCATCAGGAAGAAATAGCATTCTTCATCCATAATAAGCTTGGAATTTCTTATAAAAAATGAAACTTTCACAGCATCTCCCAAAAGAAACGCTCTGTTTTTCAGCTCGAGCTCTTCTGAAGTAAAATATGTATTTTGCAAAATATGATTGTTTATAAAAAAATAATGAACGATAAATCGTTCATCAGTTTTACCATTAAGTCAGCACCGCTTATGAATTAAGCAGCACCTAATTTTATTCTAAGGTTTTCGATTAGATTCTCCCAGTACAAAGCATTTTCTTCTTCGTCACCTTCTTCACAGAAATCTGTAATATTAAGAGCTAAATCTTCTGTAATATCGTCAATTGTGATGGTCATTTCAAAGAAGTTTTTGGTACCTTCATCTTCTTCCCATCTGAAACGTACGAAACCTTCAGGTTTATATCTGATCAAAGTTGCTTTTTCTTCAGAACCTCCACCCCAACTAAAATAGAAATCGTCACCTTTCTCTATCACATCATCTGCAAACCACTCGGATAACCCCTCAGCACTAGCCAAATATTCATACAAAATCTCTGAAAGACAATGCATTGGGAATTCGTAATGGACTTTATGTTTCGCCATATAACTTATTTTTAACGTCACGCAATATATAAATTAATTTTTTTATTACACAAAAAACTAAACAGATTTTTATGCAATATGAATGATATTTATCAGAAAAATTAATAAAAGTTTTCGTGATTTATTTTTTGTTTTTCATTTTGAAGCAATAAAAGACAAAACCTCTTCATTATGAGAGGTTTATTTTTAAGTTTTTATTAATTTTCATTTTCATTTAGTACGTCAAGAATAATCTTACAGCCTTCAGCAATTTCATCTTTTGAAATCGTCAGTGGCGGTGAAATTCTTAAATATTCGTTTCTGTACAATTGCCAAAATACAATCAAGCCTTTCTCCATACATCTTTTGGCTACATCTAATGTGTAATCGGGAGTACCGAGGTTGACCGCTAGCATTAAACCTTTTCCGTTGATATTTTTGATTTTCGGATGTACTAGAAGTTTTCTGAATAGCTCTTCTTTTTCTGCTACTTCATTCATCAGTCCGCTTTCTAAAACTTCTTTTAAAGTTGCGTGAGAAGCTGCTGCAATTAACGGGTTTCCTCCGAATGTGGTAATATGACCTAATTTTGGTGAATGAGATAATGTTTCCATTATTTTTTTTGAACTCATAAAGGCTCCCACAGGAACTCCGCCACCCATTCCTTTTCCCATGACCAAGATATCAGGAACGATACCGAAATGTTCGAATGAAAATAGTTTTCCTGTTCTTCCGAAGCCGGGTTGTATTTCATCTAAAATTAAAAGTGCACCGACGTCTTCGCATCTCTTTTTTAGTTTAATTAAATAATCATCGTTCGGCACTAAAAAACCGGCTGCTCCCTGAATGGTTTCGAGGATTACGCAAGCTGTTTTTTCTGTGATGTTATCGAAGTCATTTTCATTATTAAATTCAATGAAAGAAACCATTGGCAATAATGGGCGGAATTCTCTTTTGTGAAACTCGTTTCCGGAAACGCTCAAGGCTCCATGTGTATTGCCGTGGTAAGAATTTTTAAAGGATACGATTTCTTCTCTTCCGGTGTATCTTTTGGCCAATTTTAAACTTCCGTCGATGGCTTCAGCGCCGCTGTTGACCAAATAGGTAATTTCTAATGGATCTGGTGTTGCTTCTGCCAATAATCTGCATAACTCAACCGGCTTCTCTTGAGCATACTCTCCATACACCATGACGTGAAGATATTTGTCTGCCTGCTCTTTGATGGCATTGACGATTTTTGGATGAGAATGCCCCAATGTATTTGCTGAAACTCCTGCCACGAAGTCAAGATACTCTCTGCCGTCTTTCCCGAAGATGTATGACCCTTCTGCTTTTTCTACTTCAAAACCTGCTGCAAACTGCGTGGTCTGTGCCTGATATTTAAAAAAATCTTGTTGCATTTTTATGGATGAAAAATTTAGGCAAAGCTAAAGAAGATTCGTTGAATTTTAAAGCTAATGAACAAGAAAAAAGACTAGCTTAAAAAACTAGTCTTTACATTTTAAATTATTTTCTAACCCTTTTCGGTTTTTTCGCTTCTTCTGCGGCTTTTGCTTTATCGATAACTTCCTGAGCCTGATTAAAGAGTTCATCGCCTGATTCGTATTTTATCTCTTCATAATTTGGAGAATCTACGAGGATGTCCTGCCATTTTTTGATGCGGTCTTTGGTATTCCAGTTGAAGTCGGGGAACTTCTTTCTGTCGGGACCAATTTTACTCATCGGATATAGGGTAGATTGAACTCCTATGCTGCAAGAGAGAATCTGCATTATCTGATCTTCAAAATTTGCATGGATGATTCCGCAAGATGAAAGCCTGATTCCTATTCTTTCTTTTTCTTTGGTTTTCTCGTTGACGTCATCAGCGTACGCGATGTATTGTGCGTTTCCGATTACTTTTACCTCCTTAATGTCTTTTCCTTGGTAATAAACGGTCATCAACTTACCTTTCACCTGATTAAACTCATCTTTCATATTCAGAGAGTCAACTTTGCTGATTGCATAGCCGTTTCCGATGACTTTCAGAGAGTCTATGTTTTCGGTTTCAGTATTAAAATAAGCTTCCACTTTATCTCCTGTCACCTGCTTTTCTCCGCTCCATAAGATTGGATTGGTGTACATGTGCAACACACCATCGGTTTCGTTGAATGCGATAGAATCTGCTCTTCCCTGAGCGTTAGATTTGTAAATTCTTGCTTTTCTAAAAGCTCGTAAATAGCTTTTTTTAACGTTGGCTGAATCTAATTTCTGGTATGAAAGTATCTTCTCCGAAGCGAAATAGATAGAATCTTTTTCAAGAATTTTCACTGCATAAGGCCCTTTGGTCATCATGGCAGAATCTTTCTTTTCGAATATTTCTCCATAACCGCCTTTCAGATATCTTTTTTCTAAAGGATCATCTAACGTTACATTTCCCGTCGCTGTACCAAAACCGCTGAGCTGGTTGTAATACATTGCATCTCCAGTAAGAATTTTATCGTTGTAATAAATCCTTGAATTTTTATTCAGGAAAGATTCTTTCGTATTCAGATTGTGCGTTCCTCTTTCTGTAAAGATTCTGTTTTTAGGATTTTTTCTGTTGGTAATTGTAGTTGGACCGTTGATGTCAACAATGTTGGTGTTTTGATTTTGGACTACATTAATACCATCTAAAATATAATCTTTATCCTCAATCCTTACATTGTCCGTCAGATTGATCGTTCGGTTGGTCAGATTATATGTAGCAGACTTCGAATAAGTAGTACTTTTTCCATCATTGATCGTTCCTCCGGTGTTGTAATAGGCAAGATTTGAAACTCTGTCATAGTACATCGTTTCAGTTTTAATCACTGTACCTTTTGGATCATTCAGAACCACATTTTTTCTGGCTATACCTTTTTGAGAATTTCCATCGTACTCCATTTCTGACGCAGTGATTACTGAGCCGTCCGGATTTTGAAGTTTGGTATTTCCAATTGCTTTAACGAAGTTTTCTGCTTCATACACAATTACTTCGTCCGCATACAATATAGAACCCTGATGTTCCAGCACAACATTTCCTTTAAAAAACTGGTTACCATCGTACTTCAGAGGATCTTTTGAAATCTCATCAGCATGCTTGATGTTGATTTTATTGTTTGTATTCGATTTCTGTGGCTGATTTTTTACCGAATTCTGTAAAAACGGATCTCTTTGCACAAGCTTAGGTTTGTCTTGCGCAAAAGTGAAAGTAGAAAATAAGAGGAATAGAAAGAAGAATATTCTCATCGACTAGTCATTCTTTTTACCATAAAAATACAGCGAATGAGAATCTATTCTTACGCCAAAAGCTTCTTCAATTGCTTCTTTAATACCCTGAATTCTAGGGTCGCAAAACTCAATAATCTCTTCAATTTCCTTATCTGAATCTTTTTTGTAAATCACCAAATGGTCATGCTGCTTATCAAAATATGATTTCTCATAAGACGAAGAAGTCAATGTTTTTTCACCAAACTGATGTTTACGGATCAATCCTGCATCCAGAAAGATCTCTATGGTGTTGTAGATCGTAGCTTTAGAAACATGATATTTCTTCTGCATCATCAAAAGATACAGGTCATCTACATTGAAGTGATGATCCATACTATAGATTTCCTCTAAAATAGTGTATCGTTCAGGTGTGTTACGAAAGCCTTTCTCTAAAAGGTAATTTCTTAAAACATCTTTTATTAAAGTAATATTTTTTTCTTTTTGTAAAGTATCCATCAAAAAATTTATACTACAAATTTATCGATTTTTATTTAAATACAATATACCACTTCAGAGAGTATATCGCTGATATTCTAAAAATTATATCACTTAAAATTAGACTGCTGAATCCTGTTTGCAGAAATGGTCTCTTCAGTCAAAGGTGCCGATTCTACTTCTACGTTGTGCATCGTAACTCCCCAGGCTTTAAAATCATCACTACCGATATACTTTACAAAGTTGTATAAACTCAGGGTAATTTTCTGTTTTACCGTTAAAAGAATATCGTTGATATAGGTATTGTCTATGACAACATATTTCAGATCCGGTGGAATATTGTGCGCTCTCAGTGATGGATGACTGCTTCGTGAAGGAATTGTACCTTCTGCCATCAAATCTTTCAAAACCATACTGAAATAATCGTTAATTCTTCTGTCAACTTTAAATCCTAAGAGAAAATTCACTTTATAAATTGTTCCCGGCAAAATTTCCTCGACTGTATATTTGAAAGTGTATGGGTCTTCTTGATTGATTATGCTCAATATAAAGTAATGATCTGCCCTTTTGGGCTGCTTTTTAATGATAGAATAAATAATCTTTGATTCTATCTCATCATTGTACTTTGCTCTGCTCAGATAAGCGAGGTTGGTACAGTATTTTGGTATCGTCTCATCTAGTTTCATGTCTTTGATGATAGAAACATATTTACTTATTTTAACAAAATTGATGAATTTAGCTTTTATCTGTCTTCCATTATACCAAGAGTACATACACACTCCTATAAAGCCAGCCAGAACCACTGTGATCCAACCTCCATCAAAGAACTTAATAATGTTGGCGCTAAAAAACCCAATCTCAATCGCTCCATACACTAAGAAAAAACTTAGAATTAGAAGTTTATTCACTCTTTTCTTAAGCAACCAGAATGTGAGCAAAATAGTTGTCATAAACATCGTTACCGTAATGGAAAGACCGTATGCTGCTTCCATTTTGTGAGATTCTTTAAAATGTAAAACGACGATGATACAGAATAACAATAATCCCCAATTTATTCTTGGGATATACATTTGGCCTTTTACACCGGAAGGATAATCAATTTTTTGATTTGGCCATAAATTAAGCGACATTGCTTCTGAAAAGATGGTAAAAGAACCTGTGATTAATGCCTGAGAAGCAATAATTGCAGCTGCTGTTGCTAACACAACTCCTGGTAAAATCATCCATTCCGGCATAATTCCAAAGAAAGGATTTACGCCGTTCCCTTGTACAACTTGATAATTTTTTAATAACCATGCGCCCTGTCCAAGATAATTTAATATTAGCATTACTTTCACAAAGATCCAGCTTATTCTGATATTTTTAGCTCCACAATGCCCCAAATCCGAGTATAAAGCTTCAGCTCCTGTAGTACATAAAAAAACAGCTCCCAAAATAATGATTGCGCTTGGAGAGTCTGCAATTAGTTTATATGCATAATATGGATTAAAAGATTTAAGTATAGAAAAATCCTGAAACAAATGTAAACAACCTAAACCACCTAAGACCAGAAACCAAACAACCATCACCGGCCCAAAAAACTTGCCTATGAAAGAAGTTCCAAACTGCTGAACTACAAAAATAACAACCAAAATACCACAAGTAATCAGCACAACAGGAGTATGAGGATTGTAAATTTCTAAACCTTCAATGGCAGACATTACGGTAAGTGAAGGTGTAATGACACCATCAGCTACCAAAGCAGATGCCCCTATGATAGCGATTAAATACAGCCAGCGTTTTTTAAGATTTTTAATTAATGAAAAGAGAGCTAAAATACCACCTTCACCTTTATTATCTGCACGAAGCGCAATGATTACATATTTTAGTGTGGTTTGAAGTGTTAAAGTCCAGATAATGCACGATAAAGCACCTTCTATATATTGGTCAAAAGGCATCGTTGCCCCTGCTTCTCTCGCACTCACAATCGCTTTCATTACGTAAAGCGGTGAGGTACCAATATCACCGAAAACAATTCCGAGTGAAACAAGAACTCCCACAAATGAAAGTTTTTTAAGGTCTATATGATGACCTCCTTCTGTAACTTCTGCCATGTCAGCTAATTATTTTTTGAAAGCGCAAATGTATACTAAATTTATGACCCTCAGCTCAAATAGTGATGCATTGTATAAATGAAAAAACTTCCTTTCGGAAGTTTTTTTCTATGACTTAACGTACATTGCTTTTTTGATTTCTTCTTTTACTTTTTCAAGTTTCGGGAACCAATCCGCAAATAATGCTGCTGAATAAGGTGCAGGAGCATCCGGAGTCGTAATTCTCTTAATTGGAGCATCTAGATAATCAAATGCTTTTTGCTGTACCATATAAGTGATCTCTGAAGATACAGAACCAAATGGCCAAGCTTCTTCTAAAATAACCAATCTGTTTGTTTTCTTCACTGAAGCTAAAACAGTATCGAAATCTAAAGGACGAACCGTTCTTAAGTCGATTACTTCAACAGAAATACCTTCTTTAGCCATATCTTCAGCGGCCTGAATGGCTAATTTCATGATTTTTCCGAAAGAAACCAAAGTTACATCTGTACCTTCTCTTTTTATTTCAGCTTTTCCTATTGGTAAATAATATTCTTCTTCAGGAATTTCCATTTTGTCTCCGTACATCTGCTCAGATTCCATGAAAATTACCGGATCGTTATCCTGAATTGCAGTTTTTAATAATCCTTTCGCATCATAAGGATTCGAAGGAACTACTACTTTAAGACCAGGAATGTTTGCATACCAGTTTTCAAATGCCTGAGAGTGCGTTGCCCCCAACTGACCTGCAGAAGCTGTAGGGCCACGGAAAACAATCGGACAGTTCCACTGGCCACCACTCATCTGACGGATTTTTGCCGCGTTGTTGATGATCTGATCGATCCCAACAAGGGCAAAGTTGAACGTCATATATTCTACAATTGGTCTGTTACCATTCATTGCAGCACCCACGGCGATACCTGTAAAACCAAGTTCTGCAATAGGTGTATCGATTACACGTTTAGCACCAAACTCGTCCAACATTCCTTTAGAAGCTTTGTATGCACCGTTATATTCTGCTACTTCTTCTCCCATTAGAAAAATGGATTCGTCTTTACGCATTTCCTCGCTCATTGCCTGCGCAATCACTTCACGAAAAGTATATTCTGCCATATTTATTTGAAAAATTTAGAGTACAAAAATAGTAATTATTTATTATTTACGTCACAAAAAAGACAACTCATTGAAGAAACGCTTTCATTAATCTTCAAGATATTAAGATTTGTTTAATTCTTGATAATTGTTTTTGAGATTAACCAAAATTTTACCATAGGTATTTTTATAAATCCAATACAAGAAAAACACAACCATAATCAATGCAATTGCAAAAGCAATATAATTAATTAATCCAGGAGTTAAAGAATCAGGATTGGTTGCATTAAAAGTTCCGTTTCTTTTTCCATCTAGATAACCTGCCATAAAATCCTGTGTATTATGTTTAAAATTAATAATATTACCTACAACAATCACTAAAAATGAAATTAGGGCGTAGCCCAAAACCATTTTTCTTAAATTTAAAATATTCCTCATCAATGAAATAGAATTTTGACTAACCCTTATTTTTTTGAATGAATAAATAATTAAAATAAAAAACACAGTAAATAATCCAATCCTTAAATAAGGAAACTCACTGTCTATATAACCAATTATAAACCATAAAATCACTTCTATCAAGCCAATTATAAGTAAATTTTGGGTAACAGAAATAGATTTTTCTTTAATCATTGAATATATTTCTGTTGTAGAGTAGTTTTTAAATTCATTTTTGTTTTTACTCCAATCTTCTTTTAAAAGTTCTAATTCATCCATCTTATTTTGCATTTATTTTTGATTTTAAATTATTCTTAGCCCTATTCATTTTCACTCTTGCGTTTCCTTCTGTAATTCCCAAAATATCACCTATTTCTTTAAAAGGTTTATTGTCAAGATACATCATGATTAATGCTTTTTCAATATCAGATAAGATATAAATGTGCTCATACATTTCTTTGAGTTTATATTCATCATCTTCATAAGTTTCTTCTTTTATTTTTAAAGACGCAACATTGACATCAACTTGCTGGAATTGATGTTTTTTAGGTTTCTTAGATAATGTCATTGCTGTATTTAAAGCCACCTGATACATCCAGGTAGAAAATTTAGATTCGCCTCTGAAACCTGAGTAAGATTTCCACAGTTGTATCGTTATTTCCTGAAAAAGATCTTCATGATCTTCAGAATTATTTGTATAAATCCTACATATTTTATGTACAATTCTTTGATTCTCTTTAAAAACATCAATAAATTTTTTCTCCAAATCTGAACTCATACTTTATATGTATAAAATTTTATTTTTCGTTACAGATAATTATATAAAAAAAGACAACTCATTGCTGAGTTGCCCTATAATTAATATTCTTTTAAACTGATTAATCGACTTTATGCCAAGTTTGAGTTTTCATTGCAATTCCCATGACAAGAGCCTTCACTTTAAGCGTGTTGCCTTCTCTCACTATTTCCGTCTTATAACTTTTACCATCTTTTGGGTTGGTAATTGTTCCGCCTCCAAATTCGTTACCATCTTTTGACAGTCCTCTGATGATTTCTAAGCCCAATAGTGGTTTGTTTTTACGATCATCTTTACATTTTACACAGTTATTGTTTTCTGGTTTTATCAAAAGCTGTACAATTTTACCGTAGTATTTACCGTCGCTTTTTTTAAATACTTCAACAATAGATTTAGGTTTTCCGGTTTCGTCATCAATTGTTTTCCATTTTCCTTCGATTTGTGCAAACGACATGACACTGAATAGAGAAAGTACAAATGTTGCTAATAATTTTTTCATTATAATTAAGTTTAATTTTATTTATAGATTGTTTAAATGTTGATTAGTTAAAAATAGAAATAAATTTTAAATAGGCAACAATTTTTATTATCCTTTGCATACATTACAATAGAGAGACCATTTTTTAAAATTAAACAGTTTAAAAAAAAATCAATTCAGCTTTCTATTCATCACTCTGTTCATATAGTCCTGATACCAGGCTTTTGCGATGAGTTTTCCTTTTTCGATTTCCGGAGTTTTTAATTTATCGTTTAAATTATTCTCAAATCCTAAATCACTTTTAGCATAAATTCCGGTGATTTCTTTTCCGTCAAAACGATAAATGTAATTTCCAATGATAAACTGCTCCGAAGAACCGTCTGAATTCACAATCAGGGCAGGATATTTTTTCTCACTTAACAAACTTCTTCCCCAGCTTCTTATTTTTTTATTATATCCTATTAAATCTGCTAAAGTCGGATAAATATCAATCTGTTGCGCCACTTCATTATTCACACCTTTTAAATTAAATTTCGGGTTGGGTGAGTAAAAAATCAACGGCACGGCAAAACGGTTCATCGCTTTTTCATATTCAGGATAATAAATCTGATTGGGATGATCTCCCGTAAAAACGAATATGGTGTTATTGAACCAAGGTTGTTTTTTAGCAGTTTCAAAATACTTTTTAATTGAATAATCTGTGTACTGCATTGGCTCATGCATTTCTACATTTCCTTTTTTGAATTTGCCGTTATATTTCTCAGGAATTTTAAATGGATGATGTGATGAAGCGGTAAACACTGTTGCCATAAAAGGTTTTGTTTTTCCTACATTTTTAGCAAAATATTGCAGGAACGGTTCGTCCCAGATTGCCCACATTCCGTCGAAATCTTCATTGTGATTGTATTCGTCTTTGCCGAAATAATGTTTAAACCCAAGAATATTTCCAAAGCCTAAAAATCCCATCGAACCATTCGGAGCACCGTGATAAAACGATGTATCGTAACCCATATCGTTACAAACTGACACAATCGACTGAATTTTCTGATTAGAATATGGCGAACTCGTAAAAGCATCCGTCAGACTAGGAATTCCTGCTAGAATACTGCTCATCCCGTGAATCGACTGTCTTCCGTTCGCAAAAGTGTTTGGAAAGATTAAACTTTCATTCGCCAGACTGTCGATAAAAGGCGTGTAAGAAACGTAATCTTTAATGTTTTTGTCTTTATTAAATGCTCCTGAATATTCTCTCCCGAAAGATTCTACAATAAAAATAACAACGTTGGGCTTATCCTGAACCTGTCTGTCGTAAATTTTGTAGGGCTGAATATTTTCGTCGATAAATTTCTCATCCACAAAATGAACCTCTTTAAAATTATTAGTCCCCAAGGTTCTGAAAAACGAGAACGTACTGTTCAGAACGACATTTCCCTGAAGCGGAGTTTTCACAAATTTGTTGGCATCAACCAGATTGATTGGTCTTGTACTGTGTTTGAAATCTCCACGAATTCCACCAACAATCAAAACTGCAGAAAGGCAAATTGTAACCACAGAAAGAATGAAATAAGGAATCAGTTTTGAAGGTTTTCTCTCCTGAATTTTAAATCTTTTATAAAGGAAAACCCACAAAGCCATCAATGCAATGAACCAAAAAATCACAAACGGATGTTCTTTTGTGGAAACTGTAAATACTTTTAAAATATTCGTTTCATGTTTTGCGACCTGAAAAGCTGCAGAAGTCAATCTTGTCTGCGAAAATTTATAATAAATAAAATCTCCGAAATTCATCGAATACGCAATTCCGTTGGTGATAAAATACAGCCAGAAAAGAACTTTCTGATAGACTTTTTTTGTATTAATTATAATCGGAATCAAACTCAACAAAATAAACAGTGAGTTGACATACAAAATCGCCGTAAGATCAAACGCTATCCCATGAAAAGCGAGACTGAGATAATCTGCTACACCATCTATTTTTATTAAATCTTTATTGAAAAACCAAAACAGAAATCTGGCAAACTGATAAAAAATAAAAGCCAAAAAAATCCTGTAACATAAAATCAGGACTTCTTGTTTTCTAAATTCTTTAAAAAATTTCATTTATACTATCATGTTTTAAAGGTCAAAATGTAATCGTAGGCTATGAAATATCATTTTTCCATGCCGATTTTCAAGATGCAAATTTAAGTTAAATTCACAGTATTGTAATTTTTAGTTCATATTAATTAAGGTTAAAATTTTTAAAAAATGTAATTTTGCTTCCATGAATTTCATAAAGAACAATCTCGCAAATGCCATCACACTCGGGAATTTATTTTCAGGCTGCGTCGGAGCTGTACATTTGATTATTGGCGATTATCAGACGACTGCGATCTGTATTATTTTGTCTTTGATACTCGATTTTTTCGACGGATTTGTAGCGAGAGCTTTGAAAGCGAATTCCAATTTGGGAACTCAGCTCGATTCTTTGGCAGATATGGTAAGCTTTGGATTGATTCCCGGTTTGGCAATGTTTAAAATGCTTGAACCTTTCGGAAATGAACTCTTTGGAATGACACTTCCATTCGAAATAAAATATTTAGGATTTTTTATCACGCTTTTTTCTTGTTTAAGATTAGCGATTTTTAATTTAGATGAAGACCAGAAATATTATTTTAAAGGATTAAATACTCCAAGTAATACTATTTTGATTTTCGGATTGTATTATGCTTTCAAAGAAACTCAAAATTTTAGTTTTCTTTTTGAAAATGGAATTTATTTATTAATTCTGACAGCCATTTCGTCATGGATTCTTATCAGCCCAATTAAGATGATTGCAATGAAATTCAAGTCAATGAAACTGCAGGATAATTATCCGAAATTAGCCTTGTTGATTGGTGCAGTTCTTATTTTAATTATATTTAAGACTGCCGGAATTCCGTTGATGATTTTATATTATATCTTAATTTCATTAATCTTTCAGAAACATTTAAAATAAAGATTCAACGTTAGTACACTCAACCTTGTCAAGGTTTTGAACCTTGACAAGGTGAAAATTTAAACAAAAACAATTTTATACTTGCAAATAAAAAATGAATTTAAAACTACATAAACCGCTTTGTGTTTTCGATCTTGAAACAACCGGAACAAACGTTGGGAAAGACCGAATTGTTGAAATCTGTATTTTAAAAGTAAATCCTGATTCTTCGAGAGAAAGTAAAACATGGAGAGTAAATCCTGAAATGCCGATTCCTGTTTCGTCAAGCGAGATTCACGGCATTTATGATGAAGACATTAAAGATGCGCCGACTTTCAAAGAAATTGCTCCGAAAATTGTTGAAATGATTACAGGAACGGACTTGGGAGGTTTTAATTCAAACCGATTCGATGTGCCTTTGCTGGCTGAAGAGTTGCTTCGTGCAGATTTCGATTTTGATTTGAGTAAATTTAAATTAGTCGATGCACAAACGATTTTCCATAAAAAAGAACCAAGAAATTTAGGTGCAGCGTATCAATTTTACTGTGGAAAAACTTTAGAAAATGCGCATTCTGCTGAAGCTGATGTTTTGGCAACGTTTGAAGTTTTGGATGCTCAAGTTGGAAAATACGATGATATTTCTAATGAAGTTGCTGAGCTGAGTGAATTTTCTACTCAGAATAAATTTGCCGATTTAGCCGGAATGATACATTACAATGCAAAAGACCAGGAGATTTTTGCTTTCGGAAAATATAAAGGACAAGTTGTGAAAGAAGTTTTCCAGAAAGACATGGGATATTTCGGATGGTTACAAAACGCTGATTTTCCTTTGTACACAAAAAAAGTTTTCACAAAAATTCAGCTTTCAAGTAAGTTTTAATTTTTTTTAACCAAAAAGCGATAAAGATTTTAATTCATTTTTAATAAACCTTTGTTTCTTTTCTAGTAAAAACTTTTTAATTGTCTATAAGGTATGAAAATTGGAGTTATAAAAAATTAAAAAAGAATGAGCAATTTAGTTAAGTTTAAATTTTATGAAACTGCACTTGAAGCCAATCGCGACAAACAGATTCTTGCAGAAAACGACATCAATAGTTTTATAGCAAACGAACAACTGATACAGTCGGATTGGTTGCTTTCACAAGCTGTAGGTGGAATTCAGTTGCAGGTTTTCGAAGATGATTTTGATAATGCTGAAAAAGTTTTAACCAATTATCACGAAAATAACAAATTTTCTCTGGAAGTTGAGCACACCGTTGAAAATCCAAAGTTTGATTTTGTCTGCCCGAAATGTGGCTCCAACCATATTTATAAGGATGACAGCGCAACGAGTTTCTTTGGGATTTCTCTGCTTTCAAGCGATAAATATGTTTGTTATTATTGTGAGAACGAGTTTACTCATGAATAATTGAAGCATACTTTGTCATTCTGAAATAGTGTTTAAATATACTCTTAGATTCATCCGGAATTACAAACATAGTGCCGAATACCTAATCTTAAAAAGAATGGACAAAACTCTTAGCCCCGATTGCAGTGGAAATCCTTTTTTGAAAAAAAAGATTGCAACGGAAAGCGGGAAATAGCTCCTAAAAAATAATTGTAAAAATTGTCTCATTCTTCGTAATGACAATAAATTTAATTCAATAAAAGATTGCTTCGCCTTTGGCTCGCAATGACAAAAAAAATATGAAAATAATCTGCATAGGAAGAAACTACAGCGAGCACGCAAAAGAATTGGGAAACGCAATCCCGGACAAGCCTGTGATTTTTATGAAACCCGACACTGCGGTTTTGAAAGGAAATGACTTTTATATTCCGGAATTTTCTGACGACGTTCACTACGAACTGGAAATTGTGGTGAAAATCTCAAAAGGCGGAAAATACATTCAGAAAGAAACGGCGAATAAGCATTACGACGAGATTGGTTTGGGAATCGATTTTACAGCGAGAGATTTGCAAAGTGATTTAAAATCTAAAGGTCTTCCATGGGAATTGGCAAAAGGGTTTGATGGCTCTGCAGTCGTGGGAAGCTTCTTCAAAAAGGAAAACTATGACCTTGAAAATCTGCAGTTTTCGTTATTAAAAAATAAAGAAAAAGTACAGCATGGAAACTCAAAAGACATGATGTTTAAAATTGACGATATTATTGCTTTTGTTTCGCAATATTTCACGTTGAGAGTTGGGGATTTAATCTTCACAGGAACTCCGGAAGGCGTGGGAAAAGTTTCTGAAAATGATGTTTTGGAAGCTTATCTTGAGGAAGAAAAGGCTTTAGATATCAGAATATTATAAGTATTTAACAAGCTGTTTTTATAAATTTTTCATACCTTTAAAAGACAAATTAAAATATGAAAATATGATAAACATTGTACTGCCAGTAGATTTTGGCGAAAAAACAGATCAGCTTGTAGATGGCGCAATAGAGTTTGCGAAGAAGGTAAACGGAAAGCTCAATTTGATACACGTAGCGCCCACAGACATTGGTTTTGCAATCGGAGATATGGGCTATCAGTATTTTCCGGAGATTGAAGAAAACGAAATCAGAGAAGAACTGGTTCTTTTAAATAAAATCAATCAAAAAATTCTTTCACACAACATCGACTGTGAGCATCTTTTGAAACAAGGTATTGCGAAAGATATTATTTTGGAATATGCTGACACCAAAAATGCCGACTTCATTGTCATGGGATCTCACGGTAGAAGCGGAATTTACGATGTATTTGTAGGAAGCTTAACTAAAGGGATTACCAAAAGTTCTAAAATCCCGGTTTTGGTATTGCCTATACATGATTAAATTTAATTAACAGCATAAAAAAGACCGATCAAAAAAAATTGACCGGTCTTTTTACTATATAACCAATTAATTAACCTTCTTTTTTATAGATCGTAGGATCGTAGTAAGGGTTTTTACCCTCAGTAGGAGAATAATATTCTTTGTCTTTGTCTCCTCCAAGTGTTACCACCAAGACATAGCACCAATATGTAAATAGTACGCAACAAACGATGAATAAAATCCAGTTGAGTACGTTTCCAAAGGTTGTGAAAAAACCAAAAGACCATTTGAAAACATCACTTAAGAATAGAAAGAAAGACGTCATTATTTTCCTTTTTTAAATTAACTTTGCACAAATTTATAAAAAATGTTTAGATTACTTTCAAAAGAAAGCAATATTTTTTCAATTCCTGTTTATATTGGTTTTCTTCTTTTAGTAGTTATTGTAATTAACAGCCTCAATTTCAACACGTATGAAGCAATTATTGCCATTATTACATTTCTTGGAATTTCGCTTGGTTATTTCTGTTTTAATGCAATTGCACTGAATTATCAGACGCATCTGCCATTATTGCTCTATACATTTTTTGTTTTCGGGCTGTATCCTGGGAAATTAGACATCGGAATTGCCGTAGCATTGCTTACCAATTCATTTCTTTTGCTTCTTCTGACCAGTACCGATGAAGACCTCAGAAAAAAATCTTACGTTTTGGTGGGTTCTATTTTAGCTTTAAATTTCATCTTTCTTCCTACGACTTGGCCGATGATTTTCTTTGTACTGATTCACCTCATCGTTACGTCAGAAAGAATAGGTTTAAATATCTTCAGATTCATTCTGGGAATGTCACTGATTGCGTTGAGTTATTTCTCTGTGATGTTCTTCTTTAGATTTAATCAGTGGAATATGGATTATTTACCATTCGGGAAGATCAAATTTGTAACAGATTATACCGAACTTTTACCACTCATCCCTATAGTATTAATGTTGGTCTACGCAATATATGATCACTTTAAACATTATAATAAGAAAAGCCCGATCAGCCGTTACAAATACACTTTCTTGCTGGTATTCTCATTTGCACAGCTGGTAAGTATTATTTTATATATGAACAACCGTTATGAATACCTTTTGCTGCTGGCTTTTCCGGCAACGATTATTATGAGCAGGATGCTGAGATTTTTGCCCAAATACTGGATGCAGGAAGTGAGCTTATGGGTCATCATTATAAGCTTGATTGGTTTTAATGCAGGTACTCATTTCGATTTATTTTAAAAAAAAGATTATGATTCAAATAGACGATAAATTAATTTCTGAAGATATATTTTCTGAAGAATTTGTATGCAATCTTACCAAATGTAAAGGCGCATGTTGTGTGGAAGGTGATGTGGGAGCTCCTTTGGATAAAGATGAGTTAGTGATTTTAGATAATATTTTCGACAAAATAAAACCCTACCTTACCCAAGACGGAATCAAAGCTTTGGAAGAACAGGGAACCTGGACAACCGACCCAATGGACGGAATGTATGTAACCCCGATGATTGAAGATGCAGAATGTGCTTACGTTACTTTTGATGAAAGAGGAATCACAAAATGCGGTATCGAAAAAGCGTATGAGGACGGTGCTATAGACTGGCAAAAACCAATCTCATGTCATTTATATCCAATTCGTGTAACAGAATATTCTACATTCTCGGCTTTAAACTACCATGAATGGCCTATTTGCAACGATGCCTGTACTTTGGGTAAAGAACTTCAGGTTCCGGTATATAAGTTCCTGAAGACGCCTTTAACACGTAAGTACGGAGAAGATTTCTATACGACCTTGAGCGAAGTTGCGGAGGAGTGGAAGAAGGAGTATGGGAAATAGTTGATTAGTTGATTAGTTGATTAGTTGATTAGTTGATTAGTTGATTAGTTGAAGTTACACATTTTATAAAACAAACAACCGCAGAAATTTCTGCGGTTGTTTTCATATATAATCGACTAAGATTATTTTACTGCGGTAGCTTTTACTGTTGCAGCAGCTTCTTTTTTAGGAGCACTTTCCCACCCATCTTCAGGCATTAAAGTTGCAACTACTCTGTTTTTAGTCAGATATTTCTTAGCAACATCCTGTAGATCTTTTACCGTCAGTGCTTTTACTTTCTCCTGATAATTTAGGATTTCATACTTATCGCTTCCGTCCAATTGGTTTTTAGATAAAGCATTCAACCAGTAATTGTTGTCTTTGATGTCTGTTTTATAATCATTCATCTCGCCTTCTTTGTACTTATCAAGGTCTTTTTGCTCAGGACCTTTATCAATCAGTTTCTGAAGTTCTGCGATAGCACTCTTCGTCAGTTTATCTGCATTTTCCGGTCCGCAAGGGAAGCTTAAACTGAAATTATAATTTCCGTAAGGAACTTTATACATTCCGCCTCTGGCTCCACCACCATAGATTCCGCTTTCGTCTTCTCTCAATTTCTCGATCACCTTGATGGTTGCCACTTCACCTAAAGCTGCAAGTGCTAAAGCCTCTTTCTCGTTGTAAGGAGTTTCTCCTGAGTAAACGATCTGAACCATACTCTTCGGATCTTTTCCTTTTTTGTAAACTTTGGTATGATCTCCGGTGATTCCTCTGTACCCTGTGTCTTTGAAGTTGGTCGTTTTTCCTGTTGTAGGTAAGCTTGCGATGTACTGTAAAACTTCATTCTTAAATTTGGCTTCATCAATATTTCCTACAAAATAGAAATGGAAGTTTCCTGCATTGGCAAATTTCTCTTTGTAGACATCGTACGCTTTTTTATAGTTCGTTGCCGCCCAGTCTTTCTCCATTGGAATAAGCCCAATAAATCTTGGATTTTTCTGATTCGTAAACTTAGCGTGCTCACTTGCAAAATACGTCTGTGGATTAGACAAAAGGTTATCCAACATCGCAGACTGCTTCATTTTATAAGCATTGAATGCTTCAGGATTGTAATTTAAATTAGTGAAATAAGCATATAACAACTCCATTGCAGTACCTAAGTCTTTTTGGCTAGATCTCCCAAAAACACCTTCCAAAGTACTGCTGATGTAAGGATTTACATTCACCTGCTTTCCTGCCAAGTAATTAGTCAATTCTGCCTTAGACGCTCCTGCTACACCCGCTTCACTTAAAGCCTGATAAGCAAACTGAGTATTATTATAATCTGAATCATTTAACAATGAATTTCCTCCCAAACTTCTTGCAGAGAAAACAATCTCATCATCTTTAAAGTCGGTCTTTTTGAAAGTTACTTTCGCACCGTTGCTTAACGTCCATGTAGTTGTACCCAATTTGGCATCGGTTTCAGTTTTAGCAATTTTACCTTCAGATTTGAATGGTTTTATTAAATTCTTGATGGTCGCTTTTTCTTCGTAAGGTTTAAGATCAGCCACTTTTACGTCATCAAAAGTTTTAAGAACCAAAGCCTCCGTAGGCATCGTCACATTATCTTTTTTTGGACCGGTAATAACGATTACCCTGCTATCTTCTTTCACCATTTTTTTGATGACCTCATTCGTCTGAGCCAGTGTCACCGTTGGTAAAAACGTCTTTGTATCTTCGTATTCCCAGGCAATTCCCGGCATCGGCTCCTGCTCCAGGAAGTTTCTCACGTACTCGTCTACCAACATATCGCTTTCCGTTTTGTCGCGGTTGTTGTAAGATCTTTCCATATTAGACATAATCTGAGACTTCGCTCTGTCTAATTCGCTTTGTGTGAAGCCAAATCTTTTTGCTCTTTCAGTTTCTTCTAAAAGTACTTTCAAAGCGCTGATTTGATTTCCTTCTTTTACCATTGCAAAACCCTGAAAAGCTTCCTTGGTTCTTCCAACTACTCCACCATGATATACAGATCCGAAAGTAAACGGTGGATTATTCGAGTTGATCAATTCTCTCAAACGGTTATTCAACATTGTAGTCGCTACATTTTCTACCATGCTTTGATTATACTGCTGTACAGTTACATCTGGTTGGTAAGACTCCGTATCTTTCATCATGAATTGTACCATAGAGTTGGTAGCGTCAGGATCGGTTTCTATTGCCACTAAAGTCTCTTGGTGATTCGGTAAATCATAAACCTTTCTTTCTCTTGGTTTTGAAGGATTTTTATATTTGCTGAAATTTTCTTTAATTTTCTTTTCAACCTCATCCACATTGATGTCTCCTACCACAACTAACGCCATCAAATCTGGTCTGTACCAGTCTTTGTGGAATTGTCTGATAACATCGGGCTTAAAGTTTTGAAGAACTTCTTTTGTACCGATAGGTAGCCTGTCTGCATAATGCGATTTGTAAAGCATTTTAGGGAAATATTTGTCCCTCATTCTTTTATCTGCCCCCAAACCTAATCTTAGCTCTTCCAATACAACTCCTCTTTCTTTGTTGATCTGCTCGTCAGTCAAAGTTGCGTTAAAAGCCCAGTCTTCCATTACTTTAAGACCCGAATCAAGGTTTCCCGGCTTGTCTAGAGGAACGGGAAGCATGTACACAGTTTCGTCAAAGCTTGTGTAGGCATTAAGGTGTTGTCCGAATTTCACACCGATTGATTGTAGAAAGTCTACTAGTTTGTTATCTGGGAAATTTTTGGTCCCATTGAAGTTCATGTGCTCCATAAAGTGAGCAAGACCTCTTTGGTTTTCATCTTCAAGAATAGATCCTGCGTTGATCGCTAAACGGAAATCTACCTTCTTTTCTGGTAATGTATTTTTTTTGATGTAATACTTCATTCCGTTTGGAAGAGTACCTGTTTTTACAGAAGGATCCAATGGGATATTCTGAGCGAATGCACTAGTAGAAGCCATAAAGATTACTCCTAATGACAATAGAACTTTTTTCATACAGTTGTTTATTAAATTTTGCGTGATAAAAATATAAATTAATCACAATTACAAAAAATTTTATCCCTAGAATTTTAGTTAAAGTTGAGTTAAAGTTTATTTCACAAACAGTTGTTTAATAATTTGAGGCTTTATTTAAACTGTATTTCGATGATTATAAGTCTATTTATTTTGGTAGATTTTGCTAATTATCCAGATCTATTTTGCAGTAATTTGTTTTATTTATGAAGCATTATAACTCTCTTCCCTGATGATCAACTATCAAACAAAAAAGACCGGAAAATTCCGGTCTTATATTGATTTAAAGATTTATTTTTTATTTGAAATCATCTTCAGTAACTCCGGAGTTCAAAGTAACTTTTGTGGTTCTGATACTCACTTTTTGTCCGCCTCCTTCAGCTTCGATCAGTTCAGGAAATTTAATTCCGTCAACCGTCATATAGCTTTTCATAATGGCATCGCCCTGACCGCTTCCTGCTTTGTAAAGTAATCCTGTAGCTGCATCAAAGTAGAATTTTCCTTTATCTGAAGACAATACATTGTAATCTTTACCATCTAACTTTTCAACCGCTACGGTCTGAAAGCTTGAAGGATCATATGCCAACGCATCAATTGTCTGACTTTTTTTCAATTCAGGAATTTTATCTGCAGGGAAATCAGTTTTTGTACCCATCTGATTAGAGTATCCTTTCTCACCGTCGAAAACCTGAGTCATTTCCTGGCCCATTACAGATTGTACGGATTTGAACTTATTCCCCATTTTCTTTGTGGTAGAATTGATTTCCATTCCCTGAGCGCTGATTACATTTTCTATTACAGTAGATTTTACAGCCATCAGTTTATCTTTCCCTCCAAGAGCGGTAAGATAGTTATCGATTACTTGTTTTGGAGTGATCTGCGAAGTTGAAGCAGTTGATTTTACGGTAGCCGTAGATGTTTTTTGTGCGACTGCTGATGTAGAAAAAAGTACAGCACAAAAAAACGGAACGATTATCTTTTTCATAATAATATTAAATTTTAATGATGTAAATATAAGAATTTTGAACGGTACAAAATCATCAAGTTCTATTCCGAAAAAAAACACCGTCAATAATACCACTTAAGAAACACTTTTATTGTACAGCGGGAATTCAAAAATTTAAAATAAATCAGCTACATTTTTATATGTGTTCATCTTTAAACTATCCCTTTTTCTTTCTCCGAAAGAATTCCACCCATTACCCAAATGGAGGAGAATTTTTTGTAGCGAATAGGTCTCTAGCAAATATTGAATTATAATATTTATAAACCAATATTTATTTTAACAAACAAATAACTTTTATTAATGATTTATTAACATTTCCAGGTACAGTTATTGCTTCTAATAGAATCGATTCTCATGTTTAATTGAGTTTTCATGGTTATTAGTTTTTACCCAGCTTCGGCTGGGTTTTTCTTTTTCATAGGTCACATTATTAAATTAATCTTTACTGCAAAAGTATTCATCACATAAAAACAACAAAACCCACCAAAAGCGGTGGGTTTTAATTTTATATGAAAAGTAAATTACTTCTTTAATTCTTCTAAAAATTCGTCGTGCGAAATTGCAGTTTCCTTTTTAGTCGCTTTTTCAAGAATTACATCTTTTAGTTTAGCCATAGCAACCTCAGAAGAGATTTGTCTTACCTGCTCTTGGTCTTTCAACATTTCAGCAGCATATTTCTGAACTTCTTCGTCTCCTAAGTGGTGAATTCCGTAGATCGCCAATTGGTTTCTTACCAACTGCTCAGCCTGAGCTAATACGTCTGCGTAATCTAATTTGATATCATTATCAGACATTAATTTACCTTCGATGATCTGATATTTCAATTGAGTTTTCTCAGCTTCAAGAATTTCTTTAGCCTGCTCTTCAGACTGGATGTTCTGGTTTGAGAATACCAACCACTTCGTCAAAAATGACTCAGGAAGCTTTACTTCTTCTTTTTCAGAAACCTGCTCCAACACTTTGTTCACAAAGTGTACGTCTGCATTCTGCTGGAAGTATTCGTCTAACTCAGTTTTTACTTTGTCTTTAAGCTCTTCTTCAGTTTTGATGTTTCCTTCACCGTAAACTTTATCGAATAATTCTTCGTTAAGTTCTGCTAAGTTTAAGCTGTAGAAATCTTTTACTTTCACTTCAACTTCAGCGTGGTGTAAGTGCTCAGCTTCTTCTTTAGTGAATCCTAATTCTTTAGCTAAGTTTTCGTCAGCAGCCAAAGTTTCTTTAGAAACTTTCACAGACTCATCCATTTTAAGACCTTTTACCAATTTGAAAGCATCTTTGTTTTCAGCAGTAATGGTCACATTTTTTGGATGGTGGTGGTGCTCACCTTCAGCATCTTCTTCTACAACCTGAGAAATCTCTAAGTTGATGTAAGAATCTTTAGTGATTTTGTCTTGCGGAACCTGCTCTGCAAAACGCTTCTGCATGTTCTCGATGCTTTTGCTGATTTCTTTATCAGAAGCTTCTACTTTGTAGTGTGGAGCTTCATATTTGGCCAAATCTATAGTAAATTCTGGTTCGTAACCTACTTCGAAAGCAACTTCCAACTTCTCTGCGTTATGATTGAAATCATTCACCGGCTGAGGTACTGGCTGACCTACTAGTCTTAGTTTGTTTTCGTTAATATAGTTATTCAAAGCATCAGAAACTTGTTTGTTGATTTCTTCGAATGCAATCCCTGCTTCATATTGCTTTCTAACCATACTCAAAGGCACTTTTCCTTTTCTGAAACCAGGAACCTGTGCGTTTTTAGCATAATTAATCAATTGCTTTTCTACTTTTTCTTTGTAGTCAGATTTCTCCAATGTTACTGTAAGCAATGCACTTACATCATCATGGTTTTTTGCGGTAACCTTCATTATTGATTAAAATTTTAGGTTGCAAAAATATGAATTTTTTATTAAAACAAGCCATTCCTTTTGTTATAATACGTTAAAATAAAAAAGACACTACAGAATAGTGTCTTTCGGTAATATAAAAAAAATTGTCTTTTAAAAATTCTAGTGCGCATCAACTGTAATATCAACATCGCTTTCTCCTCCTACAGTCTGTCCTAATTGGTTGGACGCTGACGGATAATTTTGGTTAACTGATGTAGGAGAATGAATTAATTTAATATTCATTTTACCAGTTGCCTGTGTAGAATTGATTTTCCATTCTGTTCTTAAACCTAACTTTTGACCGTCTGTTCTTACGATATCATTTGCAGCTCTGATCAAAGTGATGTCTGCATCTGCAGGATTAAATATGATAAAGTGATGATCTTTTTCTTCCTCAATCTCATCAGAAGAATGGTAATGGTCATCATGCTTAATCTGGAAATCGAGTACCGCAACGTAAGTATCGCCCTGATGCAAGTGAAGATGTGAGTCTGCGACTCCGCCAATTACATTTACGGTTTGAATATCTGTTGCATCAGCTTTATTGGTCAATGTTAAAACCACCTTACCAATTTCGTCATGCTCGTGGATATCTTCCGGGATATCATCATCTCCGTTTCTACATGATAAGATAAAAACTGTAGCTAAAAGTAATAGTGTTATGTTGAATATTTTTTTCATTTTAAATTTAATTTTAAGTATTAATAATTAGAAATTGTATTTGAGAGTAACGATAAAGTTTCTACCGGATTCCGGCATGAAATATCTCAGTCTGTTAAGATATTCACGATACTCTGTATTAAAAATGTTATTGATTCTGAAATTAAGATTCAGATTTTTAAGTAAGTCTGCACCTACTGATGCATTGAATAATGTGTATGCTGAAGGAGGCGTACTCAGGTCAAGTTCTTCGTTGAATGTAGTGCCATTTTCAATAAAATCAAGATTCTGATTTCTGATGGGGAACCGTTTCTGTCTAAACACATTTTCGTTTTCCACACGTACGTAAAAGTTTTTGGGTGTATTCAATTTAAACTCAACCGCATTTCTCAGATTAGCTGGCATCATTAAAATCAGAGGCTCGTCATGGGTAAGATCATCTCCTTTTAATGCACTGAAACTCGTATTCCATTTTAGATTATCAAGAATATTAAGCTCCGCATCGGCATCAATTCCGAAAATTCTGGCTTTAATCTGCTGATAGCTCCAAACCGGGAAAACACCTCTGTTTGAAGACTCAATACCCGTAGGCACCTGATTGATAAAGCTATCTGAAATCATATAATAAGGATTAACCTCAATATGTAGTCCCTTTAAAACATTGAATTTCCCAATCATCGAAAGATTAGCATTATAAACCGTTTCTTTCTGAATAGATAAATCTCCTTCCTCAATAATGGCAGCAGAATGATGAAGCCCATCAGAGAAAAGTTCCGCCGGATTCGGGGTTCTATCTGCTCTTGCAAAGTTTAATTTAAATTCAAAAGTAGCATTCGGCTTATAATTGAATCCTAGATTGGCAGAAAAATTATGATAATCTAAGATAGGACGCGTCAAAATTCTGCTGTCGGCTTCCTGTACAAAAAACTGCGGATAATGACTGGCAAATTTCTCATTCCAGTCTTTTGCATCATAATATTTGTACGCATCATATCTGCTGAAATCATATCTCGCTCCGGCTTCTGCATTCAGCTTTGAACTGAATTTATATTTAAATACAGAGAAAACTCCCGCATCATATCTGTAATAATCAGGAATTAAACGTCTAGCTTTCGTAGAAGGGTTCGGATAATTATCCTGAAAACCTGCCGAAAGGCCACTTTCTAAGCTCCAGTTTCCTCTTTCTAAAAGATGAGTAAGACTGGCAGAATGAGTAATCAACCTCAGATCCATCGAGGGAAGTTCATTGAGTTCTCCTCTTCTGATATCAAATTCCTTACGGCGATTTATTTGAAAACTATATTGAAAGCTGAGTTTCCCAAAGTTCTCAAAACGTTTGTAAGCAGACAGCTTTGCAATATGATGCTCAACTTCCTGTTTAGGATTCACAATATCATAGCTGAAATTATCTAAGTAATAAGGCTGTCCAAATTTGATAGCATTTCTAAAATCTAAATTATTTCCTAAATGCGCACCTTTAAAAATTCCAAATTCCTGATTGATTCCGCTGTATGAAACATCGAAACCCTGCATAAAACCATGATTTCCAAAAGAGAAATTAAAAGAGTTCACCTCCGCTCCGGTATTCTGCAGCGTATGATGTGGAATGTATAAATCTCCCAACTTCTTATAACTTCCGCCTGTTTTTACAAACCATTGGTTTTTCCATGTTTTAGCAACATTTGCTGCTATTTCACCACCCCAACCATTAGAAATACCAGAAAGCTTAACACTCCCCATGATGGTATCTCTTTTAGGCAAAACAGCAGGTTCTAAAACCACCGCTCCACCGACAGCATCGCTTCCATACTTCAATGCAGATGCACCTTTCACGACATCGATGTGTTCAAAATCATTCACATCTACATTGGGAGCATGCTCTACACCCCACTCCTGTTCAGCCATCTTAACGCCGTTGTTCACGATTGCAATTCGGCTTCCATATAAACCATGAATCACAGGTTTTGAGATATTATTTCCTGTTTTAAGTGCCGTAACTCCCGATATTTTTGATAAAAGATTACCCAGATTTTCAGTTGAATTTCTCTCAATATCCGAATGATTCAACGTCTGCATAATCACCGAACCTTTCGTTTTGTGATTTCCATGAACAGTAACCGATTCTATTTCACCAATGTGGTGCTCTAAAGTAATGGCTAAGTGAACATCCTTCGTAACTCCTACATTTTCAGTATAATCATTACAATCAGGATGCTTTGCAATGAGTATATAATTCCCCGAAGGAATTTTATTGAATGAAAACTTTCCATTTTTGTCTGTTTTGGCAGTGAAATCTCCCAATTTCACCACAGCATTTTCGAGCATGGTTTTATCGTGAAAATCCTGAACTGTACCCTGAACAGTGAAAGTTTTTTGTGCGTTTGTAAACACCAATCCACAAAGGATCAGCAGTACACTATAAATCAGTTTCATTGTAAATAGCTTGATTGTATACTTTTTTGCCATTGGCTACTTGCTTTTCGCTCATAGCTTTAAATCAACATCATTGATGATTTGCAACAACAGAAAGTATTGTTCGTTAAAAAAATTTGATTGGATTTTCTTTAATATTAAAGACAAAGAATTCAATTTTTGAATGCTCTTATTTTTAGAAAATGATGAATCATTGGTCTTAATTAAACTATTAAGATTCTTTATAAGGAGTTTAGAATAGTTAAGTCGAGCTTCGCTTTTAATAATGCTAGACAAAAATCTATTTGATATTATCTTAATAAAATTTAACTCCTTACATTTCCTTAATAGTTCAAAAACAATGTATCAATCCATTTTAAATACATCATGCATTTAAAAATCATTCAAATTCTAAAAAATTTAAACTAAAAAAATCCGGTAAATAAATCTGTAATTAAGAAATGATGGGTGGACCCCGAAGTTGAAAAGTGAATTTTGTCTGAGACCAAATTCTTTCCTGAACTGCAATAATTTGTTCTACCTCGTGCGTGTAGCTTTCGAAAGTAAAGTTAAATTCTTCAGGAATTAAAGTGTTTCCGGTAGCCAAAAAGTGACAAGCCAAACAGTCGCTGGCTTTTTCTTTGGCTTCAGATTTTGAAATACTATTTTCTGATTTTTTAAGATTAAAACCTATAAAAACATCAGAAGACTCATGACTGTGAAAGCTTGAAGAAAACAATGCAAAAAAGTAGATCCCAAACATCAGTTTTGAGATAAAGCTTTTTAATTGTCTGCTTTCCTTGAAAATCATTTGGCAAAAATAGGAATAATATTTTAAAGGATTTTAATTAAAGATTAAATTATGGTTATTTAATGATGATTATATTCATTTTTATAACAAACGTGTCGCTCCTACGGAGCTCAAAATTAGTGGTCGTCTATTTTTCTACAAACATTTCGCTTCTACGAAGCTTAGACTTTGGAAAGCTACTTGCCAAATTATTTCTCTTAAGAAGTTGAAAATCATGGAAGCTGATTTTTTTCAAAAACAATATTTCTTTGAAGCTCTAAAGCTTTCACAAAAAAAAGGATGAGTTTAAAAACCCATCCTTCATTTATATTTCGTTAAAAAATTAATCTAACTGCGTTCCCAAATGTTCCCATTCCTGTAATGCAAGATCGAGTTCTTCTTTGGTTTTATTGTATTTTTCTAAAGTTTCTTCAGAAGGATTTTCTGTGGCAAAAGAAGCTTCCATATTTTCAATCGTTGTTTCCAACTCAGAAATTCTTTCTTCTACTTTTTTGATTTTATTTTGAATATTCTTTTGCTCTTTGCTTACGATTACAGTAGATTTAACTTCCGCTTTAGCTTGTTTTTCTTCAGCTTTAGCTTTTTCCACAATTTTAGCGTCTTCATCATGAAGTTTTGCTTTTTCTGCAGAAATCTCACGGATACTTTCTTTCTGTCTAAACACAAGATATTCGTTGATATCACCTAAGAATTCTTTCATATGCCCGTCACGGAATTCATAAATTTTATCACAAAGTCCTTGTAAAAATTCTCTATCGTGAGAAATTACGATCAACGTACCTTCAAATTTCTGTAAAGCCAACTTGATAATCTCCTTAGACTGAATATCCAGGTGATTGGTAGGCTCATCCATAATCAGTGTGTTGAACGGACGAAGAAGCAATTTACAAAGCGCCAGACGGTTTCTTTCTCCTCCGGAAAGCACTTTTGTTTTTTTATTTACAGCTTCACCCTGGAAAAGGAAAGATCCTAACAAATCTCTTACTCTCGGTCTTGTTTCTTCAGTCGCCGCATCTTCAGCTTCTTCCTGAACGGTTTTATTTGGCGTTAAAACCTCTTCCTGATTTTGGGCAAAATAACCAATATTAACGTTGTGACCTAAGTTCCAGTTTCCTGAATAATCTTTAATATCTCCAGAAAGAATTTTCGCTAAAGTCGTTTTCCCTTGTCCGTTTTGTCCAAGAAGTGCAATTCTGTCACCTCGCTGAACGATAAAGTCTACATCGTCAAAAATTTGTTTCTGACCGTAAGCTTTACCAAGATTTTCAGCTTCGAAAATAACTTTGCCGGGAACCTGTGATTGCACGAAACGAATGTTGAATTTAGAAACGTCTTCGTTATCAACCTCAATACGTTCTATTTTATCTAATTTTTTAATCAACGACTGCGCAAAAGACGCTTTGGTCGCACTCGCACGGAATTTGTTGATGTTATCTTCCATCTGCTTGATTTCCGCATCCTGATTCTTCTTAGCCTGAATCAGTTTTTCACGGCGGTCTTCACGCATCACCAAATATTTAGAATAATTGGCTTTATAATCATCTACTTTTCTGTTGTTGACATCGAAAGTTCTGTTACAAACTGCCGTCATAAACTGTTTATCGTGACTTACCAGAAGGATCCCTCCAGGATAATCTTTCAAAAAGTTTTCGAGCCAAATGATCGATTCCATATCCAAGTGGTTGGTAGGCTCATCGAGAAGCATCAAATCATTCTTCTGAAGAAGCAATTTTGCCAATTCGATTCTCATTCTCCAACCTCCGGAAAATTCATCAGTGATTTTTTGGAAATCATCAGCTTTAAATCCTAAACCGAATAGAACCTTTTCAATATCACCTTCCAGATTATAGGCATCATGGTGCATCAAAAGGTCATTGAGATCAGTCATTCTGTTGATCAGATCGGTATAAGCATCACTTTCGTAATCGGTTCTTACGGTTAGTTGATGATTGATTTCCTCAAGTTCTTCTTTCCAAGCATTAATTTGCTCAAAAGCCTGCATAGTTTCATTCCAAACGGTTCTGCCTTTCACAAAATCAAGATCCTGTTTCAGGAATCCTATGGTAATATTTCCTTCAGGAACGATGTTTCCTTCATAGAAAGTAATTTCGCCGGAAAGCATTTTCAGAAGCGTAGATTTTCCCGCTCCATTTTTACCAACCAAACCAATTTTATCATCCTTTTTAATGGTGAAATTCACGTTTTGAAACAAGTAGTTTCCCGAATGATGTAAGCCTAAACCTTGAACCGAAAGCATCTTTATGAGTAATTAATAATGAATAATGTGTACTGAATATTTTTCGGGTGCAAAAATACGCAAAATAAAGGACTTTAAATTTAATAATTCCTAACGGTGATATGAAAACAGCTTTGCTGGCGTTCTTTGATGTAATAAATCCGTCCGGCACTGGCATAATATTTTAAAACTTTTTCTAAAGCAACCTCTAGTTTAGGGTTTGTTTTAAGTTTATTATTAAATCTCACGTAAGAAATATCGAAAGAATTACCATAATTGTGGGAACTGATTCCCAGCGATGCATTTGCATTAACTTTTCTTAACCTGCACTGATCTTCCAATGTTCTGGTGATTGATGAAACCGTAAAAGTATGCCCTTTGGTTTCTTTGCTGAATCTCGAACCTATTTTTTCTAAAGTAGTTTTTGCTTTTGAAACTAAATACGCTCTGCTGTAATCTAATTTTTGAACCTTATACCCTTTTCCTGATTTTTTGACCGTATGAAATTTCCCTTTATTGATATACTTCTGAACTTGCGAGGTGTTTTTGAGAATATTGACATTAAAACTTCTGGAAGCATCTAAATGCGGTTTGTACAGAGGTGTTGGCTCCACTTTTAAAACCTCAGTAAAATCATAGCACGGAACCGCTTTTTTTGATGCCTGACTATACGCAAGCTGATGAAATGCCAATGGAATGATATACAGAAATTTCCTCATACAGACTCTTTTGAAGATTTAAACGCAAAAATTACAGATTTTGTTGTTGCCAAAGATATTAATTTAATGAAAAGACATAATATTTTATGAATACATAAACAATCACAATTAAAGTTAATTAAATGAATTAAATATAAACAATATTAAAAAATGACAATATAATATTTATTTTATCTCCATTAATTTTGAATAATTAATTTTTGTACATTCGCTTTACATTTAAAATACATAAAAACATGATTTCAAAAACTTCAAAATTCGTTGCCGAGATGCTTGGCACAATGGTACTTGTTCTCATGGGCTGCGGAAGCGCAGTGATTGCAGGCGCAGACGGCACTACAGGCGTAGGACTTCTGGGGATTTCTTTCGCATTCGGTCTTAGTGTTGTTGCAATGGCCTATGCAATCGGCCACATTTCTGGCTGTCACATCAACCCTGCCATTTCTATAGCAATGGTTGCGGCGGGAAGAATGAAAATGGATGAAGCGATACGATACATTATTGCCCAGATCATCGGTGCAATTATCGGCGCAGGAATTCTTTACGTGATTTTCACTAACCATCCAGGAGCAGAAATGAAAGAATGGGCTTTAGGCTCGAACGGCTGGGGAACGGGATATCTTGACGCTTACAATACTACGGCGGCTTTTGTAGCTGAATTTGTATTTACATTTATTTTCCTGATGGTAATTTTAGGTTCAACTTCTACTAAAAACATCAACGGTGGTTTTGCTGGTTTAGCGATTGGTTTCTCATTGGTTCTGATTCATATTGTTGGAATCAAAATAACAGGAGTTTCCGTAAATCCTGCGAGAAGTATCGGCCCTGCAATTTTTGCGCAAGGTGCGGCACTATCTCAATTGTGGTTATTTGTAGTTGCACCAGTGCTAGGAGGTATTGCAGCAGCTTTTACTTACAATTTATTGATGGAAAGGCCAGAACAAGCAAAATAATTTCACAATACATATCAAAAAAAAACAAATCCTGTCTTTCGGCAGGATTTTTCTATTTTAACTTCTTGATTTCGAAAGGATTTTTGAAAATAAGTTCTTCATGCTTTCCTTTGATTTCTAATTTTCTTTGCAATAAATTGAGTGCCATTTTTCGGATAAAAAGATCTTTGTCGTTCAATGTCCAATAGGAATCCTCGTGTACTTTTTTCGGTTTGCGAATGAGATAGAATTCGGTATTCCAATTGTCGGCATTGTGATAGAATTCAATAATTCCGCAGTGTTCGGGAATTTGAGAATGCTCAATCATTCCCATCGGAAGTAAAAAGCTGAACGAATTGCAAACGTAATCTCCGCAACAGATTTTGTCATGTTTTAAAAATTTTTCGCCAGTTTTAGTATTGAGGTATGATTTTTTAAAATCATTTTTGAAATCACTTTTTGAAAGTTTAATTTCAATCTCATGACTGAAACCTTCAGAATCGATAATCAGCATATCCGCTTCCCAATCTGAATGGAAATGATTGCTGAGTACAATTTCCTTTTCAAAATCGCAATTTGCATGAATGTAAGCGTGAACGAGCTCTTCTATCTTTAACACTTTTTTGATGCTTTTTAATTTTTAACGCAAAGTTCGGTAAGGTTTTATTTGATCTTATTGAGCATATTTTTTGTTCGCTAAGGCGTTCCACTCAGCTAAGACTACAACGTTTTGCACTAACTAACTAACTAACTAACTAACTAACTAACTAACTAACTAACTAACTAACTAACTAACTAACTAACTAACTAACTAACTAACTAACTAACTAACTAACTAACTAACTAACTAACTAACTAACTAACTAACTAACTAACTAACTAACTAACAAGCTACAACCTCGAATATCCGAATGATCAATCCTTCCCAACACCTGAAATTTCTTTTCATCCTCGGATAACAATTTACCCAAATCCTGCGTTGCAATGAAAGAGCAGGAATGAATATTTGCCAAGTCAATAATATTGATTGCCCCGGTTTTCCCGGCAGTTTCATAACTAAAAGGATCTTCTACATTTCTGATCAAAACCCTCATCCACTTTGGACATTCGTAGACATTTTCACCTAAAGAATATGCCTGCGAAAGCAGTTCGGTCATTGAATATTCTGAATAAATTTTCTCAGTTTTAAAACCATTCTGAAGAATTTTCAGCAATTCATCTTTTGTCATTTCTTCTTTACGCCCTTTCATCCCTCCGGTTTCTATTACTACTAAATTCTTTAAAGAATTCGGAGATTCTTCACTTCGTTCAGAATTACAATAATCGAGAAAATCAAGAAGCGCAAAAGAAACTCCGAAAAGAATCACTTTTTTATCTTTTAATTCATTCAAAAGCTTGAATAAATCAACGTGATTGTACAGAAAATATCCATTTTCAGGCTTGTCTGATTTTTTCATCAAATAATCTACCATGTAAATCAGTGATGAATTTTGTTTTTCCAGATAACTTGGAAGCAGACCTAGAAAAATAAAATCTTCAGGTTTTCCGATGAACTGTTCGAAGCTTTTATAGATGCTTTCCTGGTATATATCTTCGTTTGCAATGAAATGTTTAGACAAATTCATCTGCGTCGTTCCCGAACTTTGAAAATACAAATCAGTGGAAATATTTTTGTCTAAAATCTGATGATTTTTAAACATTTCAATCGGCAGAAAAGGAATCTTTTCGATAGACTTAACTTTTTCTACGTCGATACTGAGGTAATCAACAAACTTTTGGTAGACCTCAATATTTCTGTATTGATACCGAAAAGTTGTCAGTGCCACATCCAGAAATTCTTGTTCGGTCTTTATGTCAAATATACTTTTCAATGTATTTTTAAAATATTTTTTTTAAGTCCTATTGATTCATTTTGAATCATTTAGGAAATCTGAATTTAATTTTAAGTATAATTAATATTAAAAAATAAAATTTGGTCAGCTTATTGCAATTCAATCTGCGGAATAGGGATTAGAAATAACAGCCTTAGAAACTGTTATTCAGAAATTACCTCTTCGGAGGTAATTTTTTATTTCTGCTCAAAAGTTTTCAATTCAAAATCATATTGAAAAACTCCGTAGGTGAAATAAGAAATCCAATCTCCGAGATTGATGTATTTTGAATTTTGATTTAAATCTAAAACCATCGGCAAATGGCGATGCCCATAAATAAAGTAATCAATTTTTTCAGCTTTCAGCTTTTCTTTCGAATAAATAATCAAAAACTCTTTATCTTCTCCCAAAAACGCTTTGTCTTCATCTCCGGAAATCATTTTATTTTTCTGAGACATATACAATGCAATCTTCATCGCAATATCGGGATGCAACCATTTGAAAAACCATTGTGCAATAGGATTTGTAAAGACTTTTTTCATTCTCTTATATCCTTTGTCACCTGGTCCTAAACCGTCTCCGTGAGCTAACAAAAACTGTTTTCCTGCGATTTCAAAATATTGCTTTTTGTAAAAAACCGTGCAACCAATTTCTTCTTCCAGATAATCTTTCATCCAGAGATCGTGATTGCCCACAAAAAAATACACCTGAATACCGCTATCTTTCAGCTCAGCTATTTTCCCAAGTACACGCACATATCCCTTGGGAATAACGTGTTTCCATTCGTGCCAGAAATCAAACAAATCGCCCATCAAAAACAAAACCTGAGCATCTTCTTTGATCTCATTCATCCAACGGATAAATTTTTCTTCCCGAATTTTGCTCTGCTTCACATCCGGCGCACCAAAATGTTGATCTGAAGCAAAATATACTTTTTTTCCGGGTTTTAAATTGATGGTTGTCTTTAGCACTTCTCTATATTAAATTCAGAAAAATTATTGATTATCTTCTGCAAACCATTCTCCGTAAGAGTTTTCAGTTTCGTGAAGCTTTAAGTAAGCTAAAGAAACATCTGCAGGAAGTTTTGATTTTATTTTTGCAGCGATGGCGTACAACATATTTTCACAAGTCGGCTGAAAGTTGCAATAGATAACTTTCTGACCTTTATTTTCTAATTCTTCACCCATTTCTCTGTGCGGAGAAACCCCGTTAATCAAAACCGAATGATCCCAAACATCAACAATTTCAGCTTTCACAATCGCTTTAATATCTCCGAAATCTACTACCATTCCGTTTTTAGGATTTTCCAGATCATTGATTGGTTTTCCTTTTACTGTAACGAAAAGTTTGTAAGAATGTCCGTGCATATTTTTACATTTCCCATCATAATTATACAACACATGAGCAGTCTCGAATGTAAAAATTTTTGTAATACGTATCATGGTGCAAAGATAGAGAATTTGATTAGAAAATTGGAATTTCAGTCATTGCGCTTTCGTAATGAATTTTTTATTAAATTTATCGTTAAACACACACAAATGATTTTAGATTTATTTTTTCCCAATCGCTGCATTCACTGTAACAGGATTATCGATGGCAATCTGCTTGTCTGCAATATTTGTTTTGAACAGATTCACTTTACTCATTTTGAGTATTTATCCGAAAACAACTTAAAAGAAAAATGCAAATTGCTTTTCCCAATAGAAAATGCCTATGCTTTGATGCAATTTGAACAGGAAAATCTCAGCAGAAAAATCATTCATCAATTAAAATACAAAAGTCGGGAGAAGACCGGAAAAACTGTTGCAGATTGGGTGACAGAAAGATTAGATTTTAAAAGCGAAAAGCCGGATTTATTGATAAGTGTCCCACTCCATCCGAAGAAAGAAAAGGAAAGAGGCTACAATCAATTACATTTGTTCACCAAAGCACTTTCTGATTTTTATGGAATTCCATTTGAGCATTATTTACTGAAGCGAAATCATTACTCAAAAGCTCAAGCGTTGAAAGATAAAAAACACCGTTTGGAAACTCAAAATACTTTTTCCCTGACCAAAAAGATTTCTAATCAACATGTTTTACTGATCGATGATGTTTTCACGACTGGAAATACTTTAGCTACAATTGCATGGGAAATTTTGAAAGAAGGAAATAATAAAGTGAGCGTCTTGGTAATGGCGATGGATGAATAGCTTAGATTAAAATATTTTTGTTAATTTCCCATAAACTAATTATATGGAAAACCTTATTTTATTACATGGCGCATTGGGTCACAGTGATCTATTTAATTCTTATCTTAATGCGCTTTCACAATCTTTCAATGTTTATACCCCATTGTTTTCGGGTCACGGAAACACAGAACAGCCAACGAACGGAATTACGATTGAAAAATACATTCAGGAATTAAGTGAATTTATCGAAGAGAAAAACCTGAAAGATGTTTGTATTTTCGGACACAGCATGGGTGGCTACGTTGCGCTTTGTTATGCTTTAGAAAATCCTGAAAAAGTAAATTCAGTAATGACATTAGGAACCAAATTTGACTGGACAGAAGAACATGCATTGAAAGAAAGTAAAATGCTTAACCCTGATATTATTATAGAAAAAATTCCAAAATATGCCGAATTATTAGAATCCCAGCATGGCTCAAATTGGAAAAAATTACTTCCTGCGATTGCCGAAATGATGATTTCTTTGGGTAAAAATCCGCCGTTACATGATGAAATTTTAAAGAATATAGAAATTCAGGTTCAGATTATGGTGGGAGATCAGGATCATATGGTTACGATTGAGGAAAGCACTGCAGTTTACAGAAAACTTACAAAAGGAAAATTGGCCGTACTTCCAAACACAAAGCATCCGTTAGAAAAAGTACGAGCAAATCTACTACTCAATCTGATGCAAGATTTCTGGGATCTGCCTTAATTATCTCTGCAGTTTTTCTCCATAGCTCAAATCTCCCGCATCACCCAACCCTGGTGTGATATAGCCTTTTGTCGTTAAATTTTCATCAATAGCTCCCACCCAGATTTTTGCCTGTGGATAGGCTTTTTCAATAGTTTCAACACCTTGTTTTGATGCAATTGCCGCAACGATGTGTAATTGGGAAGGCGTTCCGTTGGTCAATAAATCTTTTATAGCTTCAATCAAAGATGCGCCTGTTGCCAACATTGGATCTGCAACAATTAATGGTCTTCCGTCGATATTTGGGCAGGTTAAATAATCTTGTTTGATCGAGAAATAATCATTAGCGTCATGCTTCCTATAAGCAGCCACAAAACCACAATCTGCTTTGTCAAAATAATTCAAAATTCCTTCAAATAAAGGAACTCCGGCTCTTAAAATGGTTGTAATGACTGGCTGAACAGCAATTTCCTGAGCTTTTATGGTATCTAAAGGGGTCTGAATTTCAATTTCCTTTGTTTCTAAATCTTTCGAGATTTCAAAAGCCGCAATTTCTCCGATGCGCTCCATGTTTCTGCGGAATCTCATTCGATCGTGCTGAATTTCTACGTTTCGAAGCTCGTTAATCCACGAATTAACTAAAGAAAAAGTTTTAGAAAGTTCTACCGTCATAATTTTGATTATTCTGAAAACAAAACTATGAAATTTAAAATAAAATCCCTCTCAGAAAATTACTGAAAGGGATTATTTTATGATTTTAAATCGAAATGAATACGATTATTTTTGTCTGAAATACACTTCAATAGGAACTCCGGTGAAACCGAATTCTTTTCTCAACTGATTTTCCGTAAATCGTTTGTACGCTTCTTTCACATACTGCGGTAAATTACAGAAGAATACAAATTGTGGCGACGGCGTCGGAAGCTGTACACAATATTTGATTTTGATAAATTTCCCTTTGTTTGCAGGCGGCGGAGTACGTTCGAAAATAGGAAGCATTACCTCATTTAATTTTGAAGTTTTGATTTTCTTCTTACGGTCTTCATACACAACCATTGCCATTTCAACAGCTTTAAGGATTCTCTGTTTCGTTAAAGCGGAAACAAAAAGAATTGGAATATCACTAAACTGACCGATTTTTTCTTTGATTGACTGCTCGAAATCTCTAACGGTATTTGTTGTTTTATCTTCAATCAAATCCCATTTATTAACAACGATGACGATTCCTTTTCTGTTTTTCTGAGCCAAACCGAAAATATTCATATCCTGCGATTCCCAGCCCAAAGTTGCATCAACCATAATGATCACAACATCAGAAAATTCGATTGAACGAATGGATCTCATTACAGAATAGAATTCCAGATCTTCATTTACTTTAGATTTACGACGCATTCCTGCAGTATCTACCAACACAAACTCGTGACCAAATTTATTATAAAGCGTCTGAATACTGTCTCTTGTAGTTCCTGCAACATCTGTTACAATGTTTCTTTCAGCATCAAGCAAAGCATTCGTTAAAGTAGATTTCCCTACGTTTGGACGACCTGCAATGGTAATTTTTGGAAGACCTTCGAATGGATCTTTGTAATCCGTTGTCGGAAAATCATTAATTACAGCATCAAGAATCTCTCCTGTTCCGGAACCTGTAGCTGAAGATAAAGTGTAATATTTTTCAATTCCTAACTGATAGAATTCTGTAGCTGCCAATTCTTCTTTTGAAGAGTCAACTTTATTAATCACATGATAAACCGGCTTTTTAGATCTTCTCAACATCTCATGAATCTCATAGTCGGTATCTGTAAGGCCTTCTTCTACGTTCATCATAAAAATAATTGAGGTCGCTTCATCAATGGCCAGCTGAACCTGTTTTGAAATTTCTTCCTGGAAAACGTCTTCGCTATTCACCTCATAACCACCTGTATCAATTACAGTAAAGTCTACTCCACTCCAGTCAGATTTTCCGTAATGACGGTCTCTGGTAACACCGGAAGTAGAATCTACAATAGCTTCTCTTCTTTCAAGCAAACGATTAAAAAGTGTGGATTTTCCTACGTTGGGACGCCCAACGATTGCAACAATATTTGACATAAAAAATGTTTAATAACCCTTGAGATGTACTCAGGAGCAGATTATCAATGGGTTACTCCAACTATTGGAGCCCAATTTTTTTGCAAAGATAAGGTTTTATAATTTAACATTTAAATTCATATATTCTAAATAGTTAATCTACAATTGAATAGTCAATATTTTTTTCTAAATTTAAACTTTAGGCATGAGATGTGATTTAATTAAATGTCTTTCTAAAATATCATTGTATGAAGAAAATACTTATTATTTTTTTGGTTGCATTTATCATCATTCAGTTTTTCCCAATTGATAAAACAAATCCGCCCGTTAATGAAGGAATGGATTTTTTGAAAATTAAAAACACTACTGAAAATGTCGCTAAGATTATCAGAAGTTCTTGCTATGATTGTCATTCAAATGAAACAAAATATCCTTGATATTCTATCATTGCGCCATCATCCTGGTTTTTGAAAAACAACATTAATGAAGGCAGAAAACATTTAAACTTCTCTATTTTTGCAACTTACGAACCGAAAAGACAGATTCACAAAATGGAAGAATGCATTGAAATGATCGAAAAGAAAGAAATGCCTTTAGAATCTTATTATATCGGTCATCAGGATGCCAAGCTAACCGATCAACAAAGAAAAGAACTCGTTATCTATTTCAAAAAACAGATAGAAGACACACAAATAAAAAATGCAATAAAATAATTGAAATCATGGAGGAAAAATGGAAGGATAAACACATTGTATTTTTTGACGGCGAGTGCGGCGTCTGTAATTTTTGGGTACAATGGATTTTAGAAAGAGACAAAAAAGACCAGTTTATGTTCGCTTCACTGCAGTCTGACTTCGGTCAAAAATTCCTTTCCGAAAGAGGTCTTGAAACCAAACAATTCAACACCATGTATTTGTGGAAGCCTAATTCTTATTATTTAATTAAATCTCAAGCAGTTTTAAAAATCGCAGATTTATTAGGCGGAATT
Organism: Chryseobacterium sp. C-71; assembly: GCF_020911865.1. NCBI lineage: Bacteria > Pseudomonadati > Bacteroidota > Flavobacteriia > Flavobacteriales > Weeksellaceae > Chryseobacterium > Chryseobacterium sp. C-71. Next base: position 3,223,554 of record NZ_CP087131.1, on the reverse strand, counting down.
TACAAACTGTCTGTGATGGGAAAAATCTTCCCTTCATTCTTAAGAGATAAGATTTATGATAAAATTTCTGAGAACAGGATGAAAATTGCGAATCAGAAATGTTATTTACCAACTCCTCATCAAAGAAAGAAATTTATAGAAATTTGATTAATTTAAATTTTGGTATCTGATAAAATAGTGGAAAACTTAATTTTTTATTAAATTATAACAATCATTTAAGTTTTTCTGACTGATTTTTTTATTAATCCATATATTTGCATATTATGGAATATAACACCCAAAGAACTCAGCTTAATATGCCGGAATACGGCAGAATCATACAACAGTTGGTTGAGCGTTGCAAAGAGCTTTCTACAAAAGAAGAAAGAAACGAAATGGCAATGGCAATCATTGATTTTATGGGTCAAAGAAACCCACAACTACGAGACGAAGACAATTACAAACATAAACTTTGGGATCATCTGTATATTTTGGCTAAACATGATCTTGACATCGATCCTGTTTACCCTTTCCCAACCAAAGAAGAACTTGAGGAGAAACCCAAAAGAATGGAATATCCTAAACTTCAGGGTGATTTTAAATTTTACGGAAAAAGTATTCTTCAATTAATAGAAAAAGCAATCGAACTGGAACCGGGAGACGAAAAAGAAGCTCTGATCGAAGTAATTGCCAACAACATGAAGAAGTCTTACAATGTTTATAATAAAGAGCATGTAACTGATGATGTGATCTTCCGTCACCTGAAAGAATTATCGTCTAACAGACTTGATTTAACGAATATTGAATCACTTGACAAAAGTAAGATTTACTACGCTACCGCCAACCGTAATAATCTGAACAAGAATAATAACCGGAATCAAAGCAATACTAACAACAATATTAACAAAAGAAGATTCACAAATAACAACAATAATAAGAATAGAAGATAATGAGTGGGACATTTCAAATAAGAGGAGGAAAAAGACTGCAAGGTGAAATTACTCCACAAGGGGCAAAAAATGAAGCTCTCCAAATCTTATGTGCGGTTTTGTTAACAGATGAGGAGGTAAGAATTAAAAATATTCCCGATATTCATGATGTCAACAGATTGATTGAGATTTTAGGAGATTTCGGGGTAAAAGTGACTAAAAATGGTCACGGTGATTTTACTTTCAAGGCAGACAGCGTTAATTTTGATTATATTAAATCTGACGAATTTAAAAAAGATGGTGCCAAACTAAGAGGTTCAATTATGTTGATGGGTCCAATGCTGGCTCGCTACGGTGAAGCTTACATGCCGACTCCGGGTGGCGACAAAATCGGAAGAAGAAGATTAGATACGCACTTCCAGGGATTGGTAGAACTGGGTGCCGAATTTCATTATGATGAGAACGAATATTTCTATTCATTAAAAGCTAAAGAACTTAACGGAAAATTCATCCTTTTGGAAGAAGCTTCTGTAACGGGAACTGCCAATATCGTGATGGCAGCAGCTTTAGCAAAAGGAAAAACAAGAATTTACAACGCAGCATGCGAACCTTATCTGCAACAGCTTTGTAAAATGCTGAACAGAATGGGTGCCAATATTTCAGGAATTGGTTCAAATTTATTAACGATTGAAGGCGTTACAAGTTTGAACGGAACAGAACACACAATGCTTCCGGACATGGTGGAAATCGGTTCATGGATTGGTCTTGCAGCCATGACAAAATCTGAAATCACCATCAAAAATGTTAACTGGAACCAGCTTGGCGTTATACCAAATACATTCAGAAAACTGGGAATCGAGCTTGAGCAAAGCGGTGATGATATTTACATCCCATCTCAGGAACATTATAAAATTCAGAAATTCATCGACGGATCGATCCTTACGATTTCCGATGCGCCTTGGCCAGGATTCACTCCAGATTTGTTATCAATCATCTTGGTAGTGGCTACACAGGCAAAAGGAAGTATTTTGGTACATCAGAAAATGTTTGAATCGAGATTATTTTTCGTGGACAAACTGATTGACATGGGAGCGCAAATTATCTTGTGCGATCCGCACAGAGCAACAGTAATTGGTTTGAATCAAGAATCACCACTTCGTGGAACAACAATGGTTTCTCCCGACATCAGAGCCGGAAATGCACTTTTGATTGCTGCCCTTTCTGCTGAAGGAAAATCAATCATTCATAATATCGAACAAATTGACCGTGGGTATGAAAATATAGACGGAAGATTGAAAGCAATTGGAGCGGATATTGAGAGAATTTAATAAGAAGGAAGTTAGGAGCTGGATGATGGAAGTTTTTTGAAGTCTACAGAACCTGCGATACCTTTTAAACAAATGAAAAAGCGTTTAGAATTAATTTTCTGAACGCTTTTATTTTGTCAAATAGATTTGAGCCGTTGAGGTTTTTGATAATTTCTGTAAAACAAATTACCAGCCGCCACCTCCGCCACCACCTCCGCCGCCGCCAGATGATCCTCCACCAGACGAACCGCTAGAGCTGGAACCTCCTGAATAGGATGAACCGCTTGAAGATCGTGATGAGGAAGACGATGATGAAGAAGAAAAGCTGCTTACAGGAGCAACGGTTGTTCCTTTCAATGTTGTGGTAAATGAATTGGCAAAACCATAACTGAAATGATTTTGAATTTCTCTATACGGTTCGTCTGCATCAATTGTTTCTTGCATTTTATCTCTGAATCTTTTACCCCAAATTCCTTCAACGCCGAAAACAATGGCGTAGGGAAGAAACTTTTCATATACATCGGAAGTCATTTCAGGAGGGTTATGAAAATTCAATTGGTTTTCTTCAGCCGCACCGAGGTACATTTTAAACCCTTCAATTTCAGATTTCATTTTTACCTTTTCAACACTTGGCTGATTAATAAAATACCTGAATACAAATAGAGAAATAATTGAGAAAATTAAAAATTTAAAACAATTAGATTCAAATGAAGAAATATCGTCAGAACCTACAAATGCTAGAAAAAACATAGGCATCATAATTGTTGATGCAAAAAACAAAACCACCAATATTACAATTTTGTTTTTATCACTCCAAATAGCCACTAAAATCGCCGCAAAAATACCACCAAAGATTCCTATCACAATTGCCATCCCCAGGACGGTAAATTCCTGAGTAATTAAAGAATTAATAACAAGGGCAAGAAAAAAACTCACAAGAATAATTTTTAAAGCTTTATAAATAAGTTTATGATTAGACGTTTTCTCAACAAAAATCTTATTCTCTTTAGTGATCAATTTTTCAAAATCTTCAACCGCATTTTTGAGCTTTGAATTATAAGTACCATTGACGGAAACCTTTTCTTCTTTCACGAAAATCTTTTTTAAAAGCAGTTTTTGATCACTCTGCAAATCGTTTTCGCTTTTATCGAGTTTTTTTAATGTAAAAATTTTAGACAAATAAGTTTCCTTAATATCTTTCACCTCATCAATATCAACAAAACCTTTTACAGAAAGATCGACGAGATTTGCGGTAACCAGATTAGCATCAAATTCACCTTTATCAATATAACCCAAAGATGCAGGTGAAAGATTATTTGGCGCATTGAATTGTGGAATCACAACTGGTTTTTCAGGATCTCTACCGTATTTCTTCCAATTGTTATAGTAGAAAAACAAAAGATAAATTCCGATTAAAAACAGAGGAAAACTTTGCCAGTTTCGGTCAATCCATTTTAAAAAACCAGATGGCTCCTTTAAAATTCCTGCTTTAAAACCTACGGCAACGGTTAGATTTTCATGTTCTTTCAAATTATTAGCCTTAAAAACAATCTGTGTTGAAGATAATTTTTCGCTGGTGCAGTTTTTATCTGTGCTTCCGTGAATGCCTGTATAACAAGAATTTTGGAGAATATCTGCATTCTTTGACAGATGAATCGTAGCGCTAATTTTTTCCACCGGAAAAGACCAATCTGTACCGTTGACATTCCAGTAAAACTCGTCATACCCTTTGAAATGACCAATCTGATCCTGCGTTCTATAAACAATTTTGTAGCTGTAAAAACCCTCACTCAGCTGGTAATCTTTATCGCCAATATAAATATTAAAAACACCATTTTGCCTTTCGATGTGATAAGGCTCTTTTATACCATCTTTTTCTACAGAAATTATTTTGTAAGTAATTTTTTCCTTTCCTCCATTGATATTCCTAATGGTTGGCAAGGCACGGAAAATTCCCCGCCTGATTTCATTACCACGAGCATACACTTTTATAGTTTCCGTTACGGTAACATCAGCGTTTTCTGCAATTTTTATATCAGAATGAAAAGAAACAATTCTTTCTCCCTGGACATTAGTTTCCTCGGCAAATTCTGATGCATCAACCGGCAATTCAACGATGTTTTCCTGTGCAAAAGCAAGAAAACAAAAGAAGAAAATAATGATCTGAATAAATTTTTTCATATCTAAATTTTTACCAGCCGCCTCCGCCGCCTCCGCCACCGCCGCCTCCGGAAAATCCTCCGCCGCCCGATCCTGAACCAGAGCTGCTTCCCGAACTTGATGGTTGTGTAGCTGATGACTGTATTGATTGTGTCAAGCTGGAATTAAGAACACTTGCCATTGCAAAATGATTCATCGATGAGCCAACATACCAATTGCTTTGATATTCTGTAGACATTTTCGTCAGCAGTGCATCAAATTTCTTCCCCCAAATTTCATCAACTCCCAAAACCATTGCAAAAGGCAATAATTTTTCAAAGGATTCCGGGGTCATTGTGGGTGGATTGTGAAACTTCAGTTGTTCGTTTTCTGCCGCTCCCATGTACATTTTGAAACCATCAATCAGAGATTTCTTTTTTAGTTTTTCTTCGGAAGGTCTTCTGATCAGAAACTGATAAATAATTAATGACGTAAATCCTAAAACAATAAAAATATAACAGATATTGAAATTATTATCAATGGTAAATTCGTTATGATTGAACATCAACGCTCCCAAAATAATCAAAATGATTGCCGGAATAATCAGGAATATTTTAAATAAAACCGGGAACACTTTGAAAAGATACCCTGTGATTAAAAAACAGACCAAAAGAATAACGTACAAAAATCCGCCAACAATCACTTTCTCAAACTCAGGAAACATTTTAAAGCTTAGAAGCAGTCCTAGACCGTAAACCACAGTCATTAAAATCAATGGCAGGTATAATTTGTTGGTATTATTTCCTTCATTCAATAATTTGTTATGCTGATAGGTAAGCGAAGACTGAAAACTTTTAACAGTTTGTTCAATTTTAGAATTGTATTCTCCGTCAAATTTCACAGTGTCAACCGTTGTGAAAAGATTGTTCATCAAATTAATTTCCTCAACAGGTAATTTTTGATCTGCATTTTGTAGTTTTTTTACTGTAAACTTTTTTGATTTAAATAAACCTAAAACACCCGGATCTTTAGTTTCTATAATCTGAATATACCCTTTCACAGCTAAATTGACCAAAGCCGCCGTAAGATATTTATTTTTAAAAGTTTCGCTGTTGATAAATCCTAAAGAAGCAGGTGAAAGATCATCCGGCGAATTGAATTGTGGGTAAACAACAGGTTTTTCAGGATCAACACCATATTTTCTCCATGTTGAAATATAATAAATAACCATCCCTAAAAACACAATGATTCCGGCAATCAAAATCCCGAATCTTTCCAGAAAAGTGGGCGGCGGCGGCGCAATCATCACCCCTTTTTTGAAACCTACGGCAATCGTAAGACCTTCTTCTGAACCCAAATTTCCCGCATTCCATTTGATCGAATGTTCTGAAATAACTTTTACTGTACAGTTTTGATCAGTACTTCCCTGGCTGCCTGTGTAACAAGAATTTTGCAAAATCCCTGCACCTTGCGGAAGATTGACTGTTGCGGAAATCTGATCAACGGGAAAATCCCAGAAAGTTCCGTTGACGTTCCAATAGAATTCATCATACTTTTCAAAAAAACCGATTTGTTTTTCTGTGGTATATTTTATTTCATAATCATAGTCGCCCGGTTCGAGAATAATATCTTTGTTTCCAAAATAAATTTTCAGAAAGCCATCTTCATATTCCTCATGATAATCTTCATCGACGCCGTTTTTCTTTACAGAAACGATGTTGTACTGTACTTTCTGAGTCGTGTTATTGATATTTCTGGTCAGCGGAAGTGAACGAAAGATGCCTCGTTTTATTTTATCTCCCAGACTGTGAACTTTTATTTTTTCGGTAACCGTTATCGCTGAATTTTTATCAACATCAATATCGGCGTGAAAATTCATAATCCTTTCCCGCCCATCGATGATAGACAATTGATCTGTTCGGATCGGCTCTTCCTGAGCAAAATTTAAACTAAAGAATAAAAGGAAAAGTAACTGTAAGAAATTTTTCATACATAGATTTTATTATTTGGTGGTCGTATGGTATCGCCTTTCTACATTGGCATTCATCTTTAAAACCAATAAAAGCGATTTCATTTCTTAAAATTTCACTGTCGGAACTTCTCTGTCTGCAATATTTTCAAGCTCAAAGAATTTGGCTTTTTCAAATTTGTACATATTGGAAACGACATTGCTTGGGAAAGATTCTACCAATGTGTTGTTTTCTCTTGCCGTTCCGTTGTAGTATCTTCTTGATTTTTCGATATCGTTTTCTATAGAACTCAATTCTGCCTGCAATTGTTGGAAATTGGCATTTGCTTTCAAATCCGGATATTGTTCTGCTACTGCAAATAAATTCACCATCGCCTGGTTCAGATTTTTTTCTGCTGCTTCCTTACCTTCTACAGAATCTGCTCCAACAGCCAAATTTCTTGCTTTGGTGACGTTTTCAAGAGTTTCACGTTCGTGAGTTGCATATCCTTTTACCGTTTCAACCAAATTCGGAATCAGATCGTGACGTTTTTTAAGCATGACATCAATACTACTCCACGCTTCCTGAACTAAGTTTTTCAGTTTTACGAGACGGTTATAAATTGAAACTCCGTAAAGGACAATCAATACAAGAACTCCGACAATAATAAGTGCAACCATAATTTTGTAATTTATTTTAAAATAAAAATAAACTTTTTCTCGGAGAATTGAATAAAAAAAAGCGCTCAATAAATTGAACGCCCCTCAAACTATATGGACTTACAGCTTTATGAATACTTTCTGCAGGTATAATCGACAGTGGTATTCAGAAGTTTATTTTTATTCAGGAAAAATTCTAATTGCTCAGATTCTTCGTTTGTTGCATTAACGTGTAACTGAAATGAACCAAAATTTGCTCCGTTCATATACTCCACATTTGCGCTCAGTACTTTATAGCAAATTCCCATCTGTTGGTAAATTGCATTCAAAAGATGGTCAAACTTCATTTTTCCATTCAGTTCTACTTCGATGATCAAATCTTTTTTGATAAGGTGTACATTTTTTGGCAAAGCCTGCAAATTTGGCGTAATCATAACTAAAACAATTTTTGATTAAACAATACTTTCTGAATTACATGTTTTGAAATATTTATCCGTTAATTCTTTGACAAAAGTATAAAAAAATATTAGTCTACCAAATTAGTAGAGTAATATTTTTTAATTTTAACCTAAAAAAAAGAGAAACCTTTCAGTTTCTCTAGTATTTACAGTTCTTTTATACGTTGTATTTTATCTGAAGCGGCTAATCCGTTGGGATTACACCCGGGTTCACCTTCGGGAACTTTGAGATTTTTCTTAGCATAAAACTCTTCCCAAAATGTATTTATTTTTCCGGTTTTAGGATCAATGAAAGTCATGGGTTCTAATTTAAAAATATGATTTTCTCTAAATGACCTTTCGATATAATCTGAACAGTAATAAGAATTTTCGTCTAAAATATAATTGAAATTATAAGGTTTTCCTAACATTGAATTAGCTTTTACAATGGCGTCAGGAATTAGCTTTTGAAACTCAGGCTTTAATCTGTACACCACTACTTTTTGACCATCATTTGCCTGATCTTTTAGAAATCCATCGAAATTCTGTTTTTGAGAGCCTCCTTTTGGAGCAGCGTGTAATACAAAAATTCCTGTTTTGTCTTTTTGTAAAATTCCGATATGATCGAAGGATGCGTTTTTTTGTTTTTGAGTGACATTATTAATTGCGCCCGACAGTCCGCTTTCTTTTGCGGTGACGAAAAGTAAATCTCCATTCTTCAAACCTGAAGTTTGAGAATTTTTACAACTTAAAACAAAAAGAAGAATTGCAAAAAAAGAGATTAATTTCAGGAATGATCTATTTTTTAAAATTAGTTTCATAAATATTGATCCATTCATCTACAGTCATTTTTTTACTCAGTTCAGCAATTAATTCGAAAGGAATTTCATCCATTTTTTTGAAACGCACACAAGATTTCCCCATATCCAGCTTTCTTTTTGAGTGTTTCGGATATTCAGCAACAAACCAATCTAAAAACTCTGGTTTTGCATACATTCCCATGTGATACAGAGCGATAAAGTTCTTCTGTGAAGCCACGCTCATAAATGGAAGTGCTGTGCCTGGCGCACAATGGTAACCGTCAGGATAGGTTTCTAAAGGAACTTGCCAACCTACCATCCCATAACTCAATCCTTTTTGGAAGCCCTCCGGTAAATTTTCAGTGATGGTATCCAATAGTTTTTTGAAAACCTCTTGTCTCTCTTCAGGAATTTGAGAAATATAATCTTCTACAGATGTCGCAGGAATTTGCATGACTTTAAATTTAGATTTCAAATTAACAAAAATTGTAGCACATAAAAAAGCAGCCATACTTTCATATAGCTGCTAAAAAAAATAATTCAAAAAAATAGCTTATCTCTTAATTGCTTTAGTGACAGACTGACTTCCGTCCTTAAAGTTTACTTTTACTAAATACATTCCTTCTTTCAAGTCGCTTACACGAATCTCTTTAGAAGAATCATTTACTAGTTTCACTACACGCCCAGCAACATCATAGATCATTACAGACTTGATATCTTTTGTTTCTGAGATGTAAAGTACATCTTTGAAAGGGTTTGGATGAATAGAAAGTTTCTTTTTAACTAAAGTTTCTGTTGTGCTTAATGCGTTTTTGTCTTCCCAAATAACATCATCCCAGTAGTACGATTTACTGTCTGCAGTATTTTTGATTGCCAGTCTTGCATTTGCAGGAACTGTATTTGGAATCTCAACAATGTACTCAGCTCCAGAAGTATAGTTTGTATTAGCGAGACTTAATGTCTGAATATTCACAAATGTTGTAGCATCTGTTGCACTTGTAACATATCCCACATTTAATGATCCTGTCGCCGTACCCGTTCTCGCTTTAAATCTTAATCTATGAGTTCCTGCAGAGATATTTGAAAACTCAGGTAAAACTACCACTGATGGATTTTGAGAAGTCGTACTATACTGATAAATATTTCTGATCCCAGATGCCGGGGTCGTCGAGCTGATTTGCTGTGTGCCACTTGTTGTGATAATTCTTGCCCAACAATTTGGTACAATACTAACCGAAGATCCATACGATTCAAAATCTTCAAATAATGATGGCGTCGCACCGCATGTTGTTTTGAAACTTGCCTTGTAAGTCCAAGTACTTTTATCAGTACCACTACAGACCGACCGCATATATAAATCGTAAGAATGACTTGCATTTAATCCTGAAATAACACCAAAGACAGTGTTTGCAGGGAAAGTTCCGCTTGCAGGAGTCGAAGCATTAGGAACAAATGTACTTACAGGAGTGTAGAAATATTCATAACCATTCGCTGCACCAGTACTTGGAGCCGTCCATGAAACATCTACCGAGTTTACACCGGCATTAGCCAAAGTGATATCTGATGGAGGTAAACAAGAAGGTATAGGCTCCCAGACAACATCATCCCAATAATACCCTTTTCCATCCGCTGTATTTCTTATTGCCAATCTTGCATTAGCAGGAACCGTAGAAGGTATAACTACACCATAATCAAAATTTGTAATATAAGTGGTATTTGCTATACTTAGAGACTTTAATAACACAAACGTACTTGGATCTGTAGCATTTGTTACATAACCTACATTTAAAGTACCTGTTGCAGCACTTACTCTAGCTTTCAATTTTAGCCAACGAGTACCTGCATTAATATTACTTAATGCAGGCAAAACTGCAGTTGTTGGCACTTGTGATGTCGAACTCGTCTGATAGACATTTCTACTTCCAGATGCAGGAGAAGTACTACTAATCGATAAAGTACCCGTCGTAACAAGTCTACCCCAACAATCAGGCAATACAGCTGCTGCTGCATAGGCATCAAAATTTTCAGACAGTGATGTCACCGCACCGCAAGCTGATTTAAAATTTGTTCCGTATGCCCACTCTCCTGTTGTAGCACCACAGTTTGACCTTACCCATACATAGTATTGAGTATTAGGTACTAATGCACCAATTGATGTTGTTATCCCAGTAACTCCAGCGACAGAAGGTGCAGCAGTGCTACTTGGTGCAACAGTAGCAGAAGTATAATATACATCATAATTACTTGGTGGCGTTGACGGTGCAGTCCAACTTACAGTGGCAGAAGTTGCAGCAATTGCAGACGCCGTAATTGCAGTTGGTGCAACACAAGAACTGTATTTATCTGCGGAAATAGCAAATACACTAAGTAGTCCAGAACCAGATGTTTTAGTTATAGCAACACTTGTAATAGTTTTAGATTGATTAGCAGCATCTATTGCCATAGGAATTTGATACATCCTAGGATTTGTGCCACCAGCTGCATCAACTACATCAGTATCAATTTTCACTCTACCAATACCTTGTATTGCAAATCCGGTTGCACCGTACCAATCTGAAACAGCCAAGCCGGTAAATGTTTGAGTGGTACCATCACTAAAATTTACTACTGCACTCAAAACACCAGAGCCACCACCACCAGTTGTCAAGAGATATAAATTATATGCAGCAGTAGCTGTCGCAAACGAAAGAGTTCCCGTATCACCAGTAGCACTTAATTTTAAAGTATTTTGACCAGTGTAAGGAGCTAACTGATAAGTAAGTCCTTGCGTTGTGGTTACAGCACCCCAAAACTGACCAGTAATCGGAAGTCCAAAAGTAAGTACTGGACTTGCTGCTGTTGGTTGATAATCTTTGGACAAATAGGCATTATTTTCCGTTGTAGAACTCCCGTTGTCTATGGGGATAGTTGTACTTGATGCCGCTGGTCCAACGCCATTTGCAATTGCATCACCATTAAACCCACCTGATAATGCTACAGGATAATAGTACTGAGCCGATAAGCCTGAGGAAGCTAACACAAAAACCAAACTAGCAATTCCCAAAAATCGATTTATTTTCATATTATTAATTTAAACTTCGCAAATTTAAAAATAAATCACAATAAAACAATTTAATTTAAACAAATCACAAAACATTAATTTAATTTAACACAAATTAAATAATTTAAATAATTGGTTAAAAATAACAAAACAACACCAAAATAAATAAATGAAAAAGTTTAATTAACAAATAATAGTAAAACATTAAACATTATTTAATATTAAATTAAAATATTACATTCCAGCATTTGCATTTCACTTATTAAGAATTTAATCTTATTTTTGTGCATACAAATTTTAAACAATGCCGAACATCTCAAACAGAGCACAACAGATGCCACCTTCACCGGTAAGAAAACTGGTTCCATTCGCCCTTCAGGCAAAACAAAGAGGAACTAAAGTTTATCACCTAAATATCGGGCAACCCGATATCGAAACTCCGGAAACAGCTCTTAATGCTTTAAAAAATATTGATTTAAAAGTATTGGAATACGCTTTATCAGAGGGAAATATTGAGTACAGAAAAGCATTGACAGAGTATTATCACTCCTTAGACTTTACAGATTTAACGCCAGATAACTTCATTGTAACCAATGGCGGATCTGAAGCTTTGAATTTTGCAATTTCTACACTATGTGACGATGGTGACGAAGTGATTATTCCGGAACCTTATTATGCAAATTACAATGGTTTCACCAGCACCTTCAATGTAAATGTAGTTGCAGTACCTTCTACAATCGACACCGGATTTGCATTGCCTCCGATTGAAGAATTTGAGAAAAAAATCACTGCAAAAACAAGAGCAATCGTCATTTGCAACCCAGGAAACCCAACCGGGTATTTATATACAAGAGAAGAACTTCAGCAATTGGCAGAGATTGCTTTAAAATATGATATTGTCATTATTTCAGATGAAGTTTACAGAGAATACGTTTATGATGGGAAACAGCAAATTTCTATGCTGGCTTTTCCCGAATTAAGCGAAAACTGCATTATCATCGATTCAGAATCTAAGCGTTACTCAATGTGTGGGGTAAGAATCGGATGCCTTCTAACCCGCTCTAAAAAAATTCATGATGCAGCGATGCTTTTTGCACAGGCGAGATTGAGCCCTGTTCTTTTAGGACAAATCGCAGCAACTGCCGCTCATCAAAATGACGGAGCCTACATCAGAGCAGTAAGAGAAGAATACACTCATAGAAGAAATGTTTTGGTCGATCTATTAAACGCTATTCCTGGTGTGATTTGCCCGAAACCTAAAGGCGCTTTTTATTGTGTAGCCGAGCTTCCGGTGGATGATACAGAAATATTCGCTCAGTGGTTATTAGAAAAATATTCTTTGAATAACGAAACCATCATGATTGCACCAGCGGGTGGGTTTTACAGCAATCCTGAATTAGGAAAAAAACAAGTAAGAATTGCTTACGTTCTTAAAGAACAGGATTTAAGAAAAAGCGTTGCGATACTGCAGGCTGCGTTAGAAAATTACAATTCAGACAAACGTCATTAACAAACTTTACATATTATGTCAACAGTAAAAACAAATGCTTTAAGAGTAATCTTATCTATGTTTTCACTGTTGACATTTTTTTCTTGCAGCGAAAAAAGTTTTGAAAATAAACCCTCACCAAAAGATCCTGAAGAAATTACTTTCATCAGCTTATCAAATGTTGGCGGACAATTAGGAAACTATAGCAGCTACAAAATCACTCAAGATTCTATTCATTTTGAAAGCGGAATGACTGCCAATCAAAAACATAATGAATGGCACAGAGCAATTACTCCTCAAATCTGGAAGAACCTGATTTCTTCTATTAAAATCAAAGACTTGGGCTTAATTGAAAGTTCGCCCAGCATTCAACCGATTGACGGAATTGATGAAACTTTTCAGATTAAGACCACAAAAAAATCTCATGTTTTTGTGAATGCTTACAGCGATACCCATTACAGACAATTTGAAAAATTCAAAATCAAATTAGAAAACCTTTCACCTGAGCAACCCTAAATTTATAATCTACATTTTAGCTTAAATTAATTCTAAATATCTTCTTTTCAATGCACGAAAATTTTTCTTTAAAACCTTACAACACTTTCGGTGTAGAAGCAAACGCCAGATATTTTGCAGAAGTAAATTCTGTTGATGAATTAAAAGAAACGCTAAAACTCTCAAACATTAAAACTCTCCCACTGCTTTTTATTGGAGGCGGAAGCAACATTTTGTTAACGAAAGATTTTGAAGGATTGGCAATTCAGCTTCATTTAAAAGGAATTTCAGAAGAAATCATCAACGAGAATGAAGTTTTAGTAACCGCACAAGCCGGAGAAAACTGGCATGAATTCGTCATGTTTTGTTTAAATAAAAACTACGGCGGATTAGAAAACCTTTCTCTTATTCCGGGAAATGTAGGAACTTCACCGATGCAAAATATCGGAGCATACGGAACTGAAATAAAAGATGTATTTGTAGAATGTAAAGTTTTAAATTTAGAAACAATTGAACTCGAAACTTTAAGCGCAGAACAGTGCAGATTTGGGTACAGAGATTCTATTTTCAAACAGGAAGGAAAAGGAAAATATGTAATTTTGGAAGTAACTTTCAGATTAACAACAGACAATCATTTAATTAAAACAGAATACGGCGCTATACAATCTGAATTACAAAATTTAGATATTGAAAATCCTACCATTCAGGATATTTCAAAAGTTGTCATCAATATCAGACAAAGCAAATTACCCGACCCGAAAGTGATTGGAAATGCAGGGAGTTTTTTTAAAAACCCAACCATTCCCTTAACTCAATTTGAAGAATTAACGCAGAAATTTGAAAATATTCAAGGATATCCGAACAGAGACTTTGTGAAAGTTCCTGCAGGCTGGCTCATCGAACAATGCGGCTGGAAAGGAAAACAAATCGGAAACGTGGCTTCACACAAATTACAATCTTTAGTCATCATCAATGCAACCGGAAACGCAACCGGAAAAGAAATTTTTGATTTTTCGACGATGATTATTGACTCTGTGAAAGATAAGTTTGGGATTGAGTTGGAAAGGGAGGTTAATATTATATAAAAAATGCCTCGGTAATTTACACGAAGCATTTGGTCATTTAAAAGCTATCTTTCAACTTTTGTTTATCAAAAATAAACGTTTTGGGTGTACTGTAATCTGATATTTCTATAAATCCCCCGAAAGAAATATTTCTATCAGAATAAATATTTTTCAAAATCTCCTCTTGGTAGTAATAATTTTCTAAAGTAATATCATTTTTTATCCCAAATTTTTCAATGGCACTTTTTATTACTACAGAATCATTATCAGTAAAAATATTATAAACTATCTTGGTGCTATCTTTCATAAGTTCTTCATATCTCTCAATAGAATATGGACTATCTGATGTCAAAATATTTAGATAAATAGTTTTATTACTTGTAAGAACATCTTTATAGAAAGGAGATTCTTCATATTGATATGCCTTTATTGATGTTGAGGTTTGTTTTTTCACAGTTGTTTTACCAAAAAAAACCACAAACAAGACACCTAAAAAAACGAATATCACACAACAAATAATGATAGCTTTTTTCATAGAAATTATTTTAAATCACTAAAATATTTGCAAATTTTTATAAATTAGAATATTATACTAACTATAAATTTCAACATAAAAAATTAACTTAGCAATATGTAATGAGAAATTCTTGAAGAATCTAATCTAAAATCAAGAAACAATATTTTAAAAATACCATTAAACAACACACAAATGAAAATAGCCATCATCGGAGCCGGAAATATGGGCTTATCTTTTTCTAAATCTTTTCTGAAATACGAATTGATAAAACCTGAAAACCTTCATCTCATTACAAGAAACCAATCTAAAATTCAGAAGATTTCTGAAGAGTTCCCAAATTCAAAAATTTCAATTTTTGATAATGTTGAAGAATTAGATGCAGATTTAATTATCATCGCAGTAAAACCACAGGACTTTCAACAAGTTGCAGAAAATTTTAAATTTAAATTAAAAGAAAACCAGATGGTTCTTTCCATCATGGCAGGAATCAAAATCGGGAAGATTCAAAAATTACTCAACCATCAATCGGTTGTAAGAGCAATGCCGAACTCTCCTACTCTTTTGGGAATGGGAATCACAGGATACACCTCTGCAGAAGGAATTACTTTCAATGAATTGATGAATGTTGAAAGACTTTTAAACAGCACCGGAAGATCTGTTTATCTCGAAAATGAAGATTTACTAGACGGCGTTACCGCACTTTCCGGAAGCGGACCGGCTTATTTCTATTATATCGTTGACGCCATGATAAAAGCCGGAACTCAGATGGGAATCGATGAAAATCTTTCTAAACTTTTCGTGAAGCAAACCATGCTTGGCGCTTATCATCTAATCAATAATTCCGAAAAAAACTTGGAGGAACTCATCAAAGATGTAGCTTCTAAAGGCGGAACTACAGAAGCGGCTTTGAAGACATTTGAAGACAATAACTTCAAAGAGATTTTACAAAAAGGAATTTTAAATGCCGAAAAGAGAGCCAAAGAATTGAATGGATAGGATTTTCGTTTTAGCGTTTTAGCGTTTTAGCGTTTTAGCGTTTTAGCGTTTTAGCAAAATTAAATCATTAATTATACAACCAAAGATTTAAAACGAAATTCAATAAACCTGCACATCCGCCAACCCAAATAAACTCCAAAAGTATTGAGAATGACATCATCCACCTCAAAAATACCCAATCTTGAAAAGTATTGAAGAGCTTCTACAATAACAATGGCAGAAACAAATGTTATAAGAGTATTTTTCAAATCTTTTATCTGAGGAAATACCCACCCCAAAAACCCGAAAGGAATAAACATCACTACATTCCCCAAAACAACACGAATAATATCCCACCAGCGAATTGTATTTTCAATGTAGCTCAATGTTGAAAACAGCGGTTCTATCCTTATGACATTTTCATCATACTGAAATCTCCCCATCCCGAAAAACATCAGATAGAGCAGAAAAATGGTATACGGTAAAATGATGAATTTATAAAATTTCTTTAACATCATTTGCAAAGTTATTCATTTCAAAAGCATTAAATTTGTGTGTTAAAATAATTTAATGAAATACGTTCTACTTACGCTCATTTCAGCGATGCTTTTGTCCATCTCCTGGCCTACATACGGAATTCCGTTTTTTATATTTTTTGCCCTCGTTCCACTTTTGATGATGGAACATGGGGTTTCTAAATTTTCCAATTTCAACAGAAAAAGCTGGGTAGTTTTCGGGCTTTCCTACTTATGTTTTATCATTTGGAATATTGTCACCACAGGCTGGTTATATGGTTCTAAAAACCCCGACGGAAGCCACTCGATGATGGCTGTTCTGATTCCTATTTTAGCCAATTCGTTTTTATATTCTTTGGTCTTTCAATGTTATCATTGGTACAAAAATGCTCAAGGGAGTTATTGGGGATTGGCATTTTTCGTAGCAATCTGGATGAGTTTTGAAAAATTCCACATGAACTGGGAGCTCACATGGCCCTGGCTGAATTTAGGAAATGTTTTTTCAGATTATCCTGAACTAGTTCAATGGTACGACACTTTAGGTGCAACCGGTGGCAGCTTCTGGATTTTATTAATTAATGTTCTGATATTTTACACCATAAGAGTTTTTGAAGCTGGACGAAAAAGAAAAGATTTAATAAGAAATTCATCCATTGTTGCTTTACTGATCATTCTTCCGATGATTATCTCTTTGGTTAAATTTAATAATTTTGATGAAAAACCAATTGGCCAGGTCAACGTTTTGATGCTGCAGCCCGCACTTGATCCGTATGCAGAAAAATATTCCAAAGACAGCGTTACTATCGTCAAAGAACTTCTTGCCCTTGCCGAGCAAAACACCAAAAGAAAAATAGATTATTACATTGCTCCAGAAACTGCAATCCCGGGAAGAGGCTCTATTTCTGAAACCGCATTTGAAAAAAGCGTACTTCTGAATGACGTTAAAGGTTTTCTGGCAAAACATCCTGGTTCGGTATTCACCACCGGAATTTCATCGCATCGATTTTATAAAAGTGATAAAAATTTACCTAAAGAAGCCTATCAGCTGAATCCTCAGCTATGGGTTGAAAGCTACAATTCTGCAGTACAGATTATTCCCAATCAAAAAGTAGAGGTCTACCATAAAGGAAAACTGGTTCCCGGTGTTGAAATATTCCCTTATATGAGTGTTTTAAAACCGCTTTTAGGCGATGCGATGATTGATCTTGGCGGAACTGTAGCATCTCTAGGAATAGATGAAGAACGAGTTGCTTTTTCAAATCCTTTCAACAAAGGAAAAATCGCCCCGATTATCTGTTATGAAAGTATTTATGGCGAATTTGTAACTGACTATGTAAAAAAAGGAGCCAACTTTTTAGCAATCGTCACTAACGATTCATGGTGGGGCGTTACAGAAGGTCACAAACAGCTTTTATCTTATGCAAAACTGAGAGCGATTGAGACGAGAAGAGAAATCGCAAGATCTGCAAACAGCGGAATTTCCGCACATATCAATGCAAAAGGTGAAATTCTGGAAGATACTTTTTATGGTGACCAAACCGCATTATTTGCTAAGGTGAATCTTTATGACAACGAGACATTCTATGTAAAAGCTGGAGATCTTTTGAGCAGATTTTCCTTGTTTTCTTTAGGATTTCTTTTATTTTACTTTTTAATTAAACGGTTTCAGAAGAAATTAGAAAAAAAGAAAGCTTAGATTTTTTTGAACTCTCAACCAGTGAAATAAATTAATTTTAATTGATAATTCACTCCTGCGAATTCACCTTTTAAAAGACCTTTTTCATACCTTTACCTTCACAATTTTTTCACATTTTGGCAAATCTTTACAAGAAAGAAAGTCCGTTTCAGGTTTTTATATCGTTCAAAAAATATTTGGATGTGCTTGAGCATATCAGATATAACGACCGATTGGAGTATCGTGCCAATTACGCAGAATCTTTGATTGAAAAAACAAAGAATTTCAAGGAATTGCGGGATGGTTTTCAAGATCTTGCGGTGTTTGAAAAACATAAAGACCTCATAAGACTTTTACTGGCTGATCTCTTTCCGACAGGTTTGACGAAAAATGAAATTAAAGCCGCCGGAATTCCTTTAACGAATCTTACATTCAATTATACCGAGAGATTTCAGAATATTCTGAATGATGCCGGAAAAGATTTTGAAATAGAATTCAGAGACATCAGTGATGATGAATACTACGTTTTTTGTTGCTGTCTTATTCTGCAGACCTACCTTAAAAAAGATATTAAAACTAATATCCCTTTTTATTATGACATTCCCGACAAACAGGGAATTATTAAGCATTATAAAATCACTGTCAACTCAGATTTCAGCTACGTTTATCCCGCAGAAGGCACAAAAATTCCCACTGATGATGTTTTGGATATGCTGCTTGAAAATCTGGATGATATTCATCTTTGGAAAAAACATTTCCCATCAGAATCCTGGATTTTAAACGGATTCAGCATCATTTCACTCGTAGACTGTACTGCTGAAGTTGCTTTGTCTGATCTGAAATCTACGCTTATCAAAATTGATCTTGAAAACCCTTCACCAGACGAAAATCTGAAAGAAATTTTCAAATCCTATTTTGATGTTGCCGAACTCAATTTTGGGCTGATGCTTTTTAACAATAAAAATAAAAGGCTCGAAAAACTGCCAATCTATGACAGCGTTTTTACCAATTATCTCTTAGATTTTTGGTTAAACACATTTGACGAAGAGGTTCGCAAAACTGCCTTTGAAAACATCACGTACAACTCAAAGCCCGTTGTAATTTCTGATGTTGATAAAATAGATGAAGAAATCAAAAAATTACCTTCATTTAATATTTTGAAAAATCACCAGATCAACAGCTTTATGGTCATTCCGATTATGAAAGATGGTGAACTGCTGGCTATCATGGAGTTTACTTCACCTATTGCTAACAGTTTGAATGGTTTAAAACTGAAAAAACTCGAGTTCGTTGCAGACATGATTATTTTCTCTTTGAGCAGATTTTCTTACGAGAGAAATAATCAGATCGAAGCCATCATTCAGCGAGAATACACCACGATTCACGACAGCGTAATCTGGAAATTCAGAAATGAAGCTGAACGGTATTTTACTGCTTATTTATCTAAAAAAATATATACTTTAAAGGAGATTTCGTTTAAAAATCTTACCCCTTTATTCAGTTTTTCAGACATCCGCTCTTCGTCAGACAAACGTTTTAATCTGATGCTTGAAGATCTGAATCAGCAAATTGACGGACTTCATGAAGTGATAACTTTGCTCAATTCTTCAGACTCTGAAAAGTTTTTATTGGCTTTAGAAATTTTTGAAAATGAATTAAACAATGAAATAAAAGCAGATACAGAGCAACTTTTTCAGAGAATTTTACGGGAAGAGATTCACCCTTATTTACAAGGTCAGCTTGAGATAAAAAGCGATGAAAATATTAAAGATAAAATCAAAAATTATTTTAGTCAGGTTTTTACTCAGAACGATTTGTTTTATGCCAACCGTAAAAATTTAGATGATTCTATCACACTTCTAAACCGTAAATTAGCCGATATTCTGGATCAAAAACAAGTGATTGCACAGGAAATTTTCCCGCACTATTTTGAGAGGTTTAAATCTGATGGTGTCGAGCATAATCTTTACATCGGTCCCAATATCGCTCCCGAACTAGCCTATTCTACAAAAGTCGTTCACGAACTGAGATATTGGCAGCTGGAAACAATCTGCACGATGGAACATGAGTTTCATCTATTCAAAAAAGACCTTCCAATTTCTTTGGATATTGCTTCGCTTATTTTTGTTTATAATGAAAAAATAGACATCCGTTTCCGAATGGATGAGAAACGTTTTGACGTTGACGGTGCTTTTAACTCTAATTTTGAAATCATTAAGAAAAGACTTGAAAAAGCTCACGTTAAAGATTCTACTGAGAGGTTAACCCGCCCGGGAAAAATCACGATTGTTTATTTCGGAATGGAAAATCAACGTGAATATCTTCAATACATCAACAGGCTTCAAAAACTAAATGTTCTGAAAGCGGATGTTGAATTCTTAAAAGTTGAGGATCTTCAGGGAATTACGGGATTGTTGGCTTTAAGGGTTTCTTTTGTATGATCTAAATTATTTGTTACTTCTTTCGATCAAGAAAGTTCCTTCTTTAAATATACCCAAATTTAGAATTCTCTATTAATTACAAACTGAGAAAAGCATACGCAAAAGCAAGTACCGAAGAGATAATTCCTGCCATAAAAATGGTGTAGGTGATAGAAAGTAGTTTATATTTTCTGTCTAAAACTTTCCCAAGGAAATACAAATCTTTCACCATAGAATCGTAAATATAGTCTCTGTCCTTGATGAGATCATGCATTGAACTCAGATAATGGTCAAATTTCATCTGATGAAAATTCCCGAAGAATAAAAGATTCACTTTTCGGTCTTCGATATCCTGATTGGTAAAAGTAGTTTTCGTAACATTCGGTTTTGTAGAAAGAATGGCAAAAATGATCGTCAGAACACTCGAAATCAATAGAAAAAAAGTTGGGATAATCAAATGTGCATTCTTCGGAGTATCTAATTTCGGAACCAAAACAGACAAACAAACCGAAATGATAATCGCATTAACCGAAAGCAAAATATTTGCCTTGCTGTCTGCAATATCACTCAATCTCGTATGATTATTCAAAGTCACTCTGAAAAGAGTATCTACACTTCTGTCAGATTTTGGGTCTTTTTCTTTTTTTGAATCTGAATTTTCTTTTTTTGGTTTTTCTTCTTTATCAATTTTCTTTTCCAATTTTTTTACATTTTTCAGTTTCAGCGGTTCCCAGTTTTCTTTGGCGTAATCGGTAAAATATTTGTGCTTGTTTTTCAGAAAATCTACATTCATCACGTTCCATTCATCATTAGAAAAACACATTCCGCCGGTCAGTTCCCATTCTTTACGCAAAGCCTCAGCAGAATCATTATAAAACGGACTCGCAAAATGGCTAAAATCTGCATCTTTCATGATTTGCTCGAGAAAATTTTGTGGCTGATGATATTTTTCGGTAGCTAAAATCAGTTTAGAAACTTCATCAATATATTCTCGTGAAGCGTTCTCATGAAGAAGGAACTCTGTAACAATTTCTACACCTTTCTTTTCATGACCTTCAGCGTCACAACCTGTAAAACCTACGTCGTGAAACCAAAGTGCCAATAATACTTTTTCTCTGTCTGACTCAGAAACTTCAGAGTGACTGATGATCTCTTCAGCTTTGTTGACAGCGTATGTGGTATGAATAAAATTATGATAAAAATATACAGAAGATAACTTATCTTTGAATAAGTTTTCAACATAATCTTTGGCTTTGTTTAAAACGCTCATTTCTGAATTTTTCTTAATGTAAATGTATGAATTTATCCTTTAAATTTAATCGAAAAATATTCTCGGCGAGTGCGAGAACCATCCTTCTTTCCGGATTTCTGTTTTCGTGTGCAACCTATAACGTACAAAAAGGAAAAAACTTGCATGAAATACAAAATTCTGAGATAAAAACCGAAAATGATTTTAAAATCTTCCTTGTTGGCGATGCCGGAAACGCAGACGAACCGCAAGCGCAACAGACTTTAAATTTCATTAAAAATAAATTAGATTCAGCCGATAAAAATTCAATGCTGCTTTTCTTAGGAGATAATATTTATCCGTTGGGAATGCCAAAAGAAAGTGACAAAGGCCATCCTTTAGCAAAACAGAAACTTGAAAACCAATTAGCAATTACTAAAAATTTCAAAGGGAAAACGTTAGTTATTCCCGGAAATCATGATTGGTATCACGGTTTGGAAGGCTTGAAAGCACAGGAAGAATTTGTAAAATCTTATCTGAATGATAAAAAAGCTTTTTTACCTAAAAATTCTTGTCCGATTGACGATATCAATTTAACCAAAGACGTCAAACTAATCGTTATAGATTCTGAATGGGCTCTTATCAATTGGGACAAATATCCGGGAATCAATAAAGGCTGTGACATCAAGACAACAGCAGATTTTTATGCCGAGTTTAAAGATTTAATTACAAAAAATCAGGATAAGAGAATCATTGTGGCAGTGCATCATCCTGTCATCAGCTCGGGCGTTCATGCGGGTTTTAATTCTGCAAAATCTCATCTATCATCTTTTAAAGGGAAACTTCCTGTTCCCGGAGTTGCGAGTTTAATCAATGTTTTGCGAAGTTCTTCCGGAGCGAGTATGGAAGACATTAGCAATGCGCATTATGCCGAATTTGCCAACAGAATTAAAAGCATTATTCAGGATAAAGAAAATGTGATTCTGGTTTCCGGGCATGATCACAATCTTCAATATCATGAAAACAAAAATATCAAACAAATTATCAGTGGTGCGGGTTCTAAAACTGATCCGGCAACGATTGTTGAAAAAACAGATTTCTCCTATGGCGGAAGCGGATTTGCGGTTTTAAGTCTCAGAAAAGATTTAAGTTCAGATGTTGAATATTTTTCGACTAAAAATAATAAACTTGAAAAGCTGACTCAGATTGAAGTCCTTAAAAAACCAGAAGAGTTTCAAAATAATTATCCGGATACTTTACCTGCAACCGTAACATCTACGATTTACTCCGAAAGACAGACTAAAGCAGGAAAATTCTACACTTGGCTTTGGGGAAATCATTACAGAAAATACTACGCACTTCCGATTGAAGCCAAAACCAAAAACCTTTCAGACATGAATCCCGGATATTCTCCTGTCAGAGAAGGTGGCGGAAACCAGTCAAACAGCTTACGTTTAAGAACCAATGACGGACAGGAATTTGTGATGCGCGGAATCAAGAAAAGTGCAGTCCGCTTTCTGAATGCTCAGGCTTTTAAGAAAAACAGTTTCGGAAGCGAACTCAACAATACCTTTCCGGAAAGATTTTTGCTCGATTTTTATACAACGAATCATCCGTTTACAGGTTTTGCAGTTAACAATATGATCGACAAATTGGGTATTTTTCACAGCAATCCTGAATTATATTACATTCCAAAACAAAAATCTTTAGGACGTTACAATCAAAATTACGGTGACGAACTGTATATGATCGAAGAGCGATTTTCTTCAGATCCGAAAACTTTGCAATCGTTGAACAACGCTTCAGACATTCTTTCGACTTCTGATGTTCTGAAAAATATGCGAAAAGACGGTAAATATTCAGTTGATCAGGATCTTTACATCAGAGCAAGAATTTTTGACATGCTGATTGGCGATTGGGACAGACACGAAGATCAATGGAAATGGGCAGAATATAAGGTTGGCGACAAAGTAGTTTACAAACCGATCCCAAGAGACAGAGATCAGGCGTTCAGTAACTATGACGGTGCTGCTTTTAAATTGTTGATGAATATTCCTGCAATTCGTCACATGAAAACGTTTAAAGATGACATCAAAAGCGTACGATGGATGAATATGGAGCCATATCCAATGGATTTAATTTTCTTAAAAAATGCAAATCAGGAAGACTGGATAGCTCAGGCAAGATACATTCAGGAACATTTATCAGACAATGATATTGACAGTGCTTTTGATAATTTACCTAAAGAAGTTCAGGACGAAACCATTACAGACATTCAGAGAAAACTGAAGCTGAGAAAAGGCAAACTGGGAGATTATGCTACAAGATATTTTGATGTTTTGCAGGAAAAAATTCCATTGACAGGAACAGTTAATAAAGATAAATTTGTGATTACTAAAACCGGAAATTCTGTTGAAGTTAAACAGTATCAGCTAGACAAAAACAAAGGCGAAGAACTGGTTTTTGAAAAGAAATACGATGATACCAAAACCAAAGAACTTTGGATCTACGGTTTGGAAGAAGATGATATTTATGAAGTTTCAGGAGAAGGAAAATCTAAAATCAACATCCGTTTAATTGGCGGTTACAATCATGACACCTACAATGTAGAAAACGGAAGCAAGGTGAAGATTTATGATTTTAAATCTCAAAAAAACACCTACAATGCAAGATCAGCGACCAAACATATCTCTAACGATTACGATGTAAACACCTACAATTGGAAGCATCCGAAGTATAATTTCTTTGCAGGATATCCGATGGCTAATTTCAATCCGGATGACGGCGTGATTTTGGGAATCGTTGCTAATTATACAGTCAATAATTTCATCCGTGATCCTTTCACCCAAAAACATAGTTTAAGCGCTAATTTTTATACAGCAACTGGCGGATTTAATGTTGGTTACAAAGGAATTTTCAAAAAAGCAATCGCTGGTTGGGATGCTGGAATTGATGCGACTTATACCACTCCATTTTTCGCTAGAACATTTTTCGGTTTAGGAAATGAAACTTTGAATAATGCTGATGAAGACAACAGAGACTACAACAGAGTGCGTATTTCTCAGTTTAAATTTGCGCCTTCTATTTCAAAAACTAGTTGGCTGAATCTGAAGCATCAATTTCAGTTAAATTTTGAACATGCTAAAGTAGAAGTCAATGATGACCGTTTTGTAGCTGTTTCTCAATATGTTAATCCTGAAGTTTTTAACGGACAACAATTTGCGGGCGCAAACTATACGTTTAGTTTTAAAAATTTAGACAATAAAGCCTTTCCGACTTTAGGGTTGGAAATGATTTTAAATGCAGGTTGGAAAGCGAATATTTCAGAATTTAATCAAAACTTCGCCAATTTCAATGGAACGTTAAATGTCTTCCACAGAATTGATAAACGAGGGAAATTTGTGTTTGCCAACTCAAGCAACGCAATGATCATCAACAATAACAATTTTGAATTCTATCAGGCTGCTGCAATCGGCGGAAACAACGGAATGCGAGCTTACCGAAATGAAAGATTTGCCGGAAAATCATATTTCGCCAACAATTCTGAGATCCGCTGGAATTTCGGAAGAATAAAAAACAATATCGTTCCTACGAACTTGGGAATTTTAGTCGGCTATGATTTGGGAAGAGTTTGGAAAGATGGTGAACAATCCGACAAATGGCATCAAGGAGTCGGTGCAGGATTCTGGATGAGCCTTCTTGACACTTTTTCTGCACGAGTAGATTACTTCATTGGCGAAGATGGCGGAAGAATTTCCGGTGGTGTGGGATTAAGTTTTTAATGATATCGTTTCCTGTTATCAAATTATCGTAAAAAAATCCGCAGAAAATTTCTGCGGATTTTATTCTTATAAGGGGTGATGAAGTATTATCTGACCGTTGGAATCATATTGATAGGTCCATTCTGCATTTCCATTTCCTGGCAAAAATTGAGGATTCTGCAAGTTCTGAACTATATAATTTGTTTTTCTATAATTATTATTTGACAGGCTCTTCTCATAGAAATTATCATTTACTAAATATAATTTTTTAAACGGATTCTTAGAATTATCAAAATTTGAATATGTTTTCGTAGTTAGAGTTATATCGAACCCACCGGATTTTTCTAGTTTTTCACTTTTGATTAGATTATTATTTGAGTCAAAATAATAACTAAAGTAGGTTTCGGAAGTATAAGTTTTAGAATATATTTTTATTTTCCCCGGTTCGTAGGTATAATTTTTAACAGTAATTACTTGATTAAATTGATCGTACAATTCTGCTTTTTTAGGTTTATTATTTTCCATTGTATATACAATAGTAGGATAAATGTCATTTGAATGTTTAACTTCTATCTGATTACTATGATATGATAAGGTAGTAAATGAGTCCGGATAAAAATTATCTTGCATCCAGATATTTCCTGACTTTACATATTTACCCGTCATTTTGATTAACCTTCCATTTTCATAATTAAAGGTATAATACCAAGATGGCTTCATAAGTGCTGCAGCATTGGGAAACTCCATGTACAATACAAATGCTTTATTGGGTTCTAAATCTGTTGAACTTTCCTGATTCTCCAACAAATCATCCGAATTTGTACTACAAGAAATCATTCCTAAAATCAATAAAAAATAAAAAAGTTTTTTCATGGTTAATTTTAAATGCCGCAAAGATACAATTATTCACTATAATACCAATGAATACATTCTCATGTAAACCCGTTTGTTTATGAATGCTTATAATGATTCATCTATTAAAGTGAATATTATGGCTGAAAATTTTTGATACTGAAGCAAACGATTAAGATTTCTCCAGAAATCGAAGATTCGACGAAATGAATGATAAACTGAATATTTAATTTAAAGAAAACTCATACACATTTCCACCTTCATTCTTATCTTTTTCATCCGCAATCAACAAGGTTTTATCATCAACAAAAACGACCGCTTCTTTTTGTGAATTGTGATTTAAAGGTATTTTCTGAATTTTGGATGAACTAAAATCATTCGCTGTAAATCCTGAAAGTATGTTAATGTTTTTATGATTCAGAAGCACAATCTGATTTTTTGAATTGATGGTTGCTGAAGTAATTGCCGCATCACTGTAACCACCTTCCAGTTTCAGTTTACCAACTAATTTCGCTTCAAAATCTCCTTCTTTGTTTGGAATTTGGAAAACCAGAAAAGTCCCGTCAAAACCTTTGCTTCTGTTTTTTGTGAACAGGTAAAAACTGCCGTCTTTCTCTACAAAAGCTTCACAATCGTACAGTAAATTTGATTTTTTAGGAGGAAATTCAGTCTGTCCTTCATAATGAAATTTTGTTGTCTGAATAACCTTTGTCGATTTCTGAGAATCAGTTTTTAAATCTAATTTTAAAATGGAAAGATTCTGTCTGTCATTTTCGTTATTTCCAAAATCTCCGATGTAGATATTTCCGGCTGTATCTTTTGTAATATCTTCCCAATCATTGTTTTCAGCGTTTTCCACCAAAACGTCAGTAGTCAATTCGCCTTGTCGGTTTAATCCGTACACCACATTTTTATTTCCGGCGTCTTCGATGGCCCAAATGGTTTTCTGATCCTGCGAAAGAGCAATCCCGGAAACTTCTTTCAGTTTTTTGGGCAGAGAAAATTCAGTTTTCAAAGAATCTTGCTCCGTTTTTTCACTCGGATTTTTGGGATTACAGCTTAATAATAACATGGCAGAAACTGTGCAAAATATATTCATTTTCATTTTAGTTTTTATTTAAAAGTTTTACTTCATCCCAAAGTTCGTCCATTTCTTCCAACGTCATATTTTCCAATTTAAGATTTCTTTCTAAAGCTAAATTTTCCATCTTCTGGAACCTGGAAATGAATTTAAGATTAGTTCTCTCCAAAGCTGAATCTGGATTTAAACCTGAAATTCTTGCGTAATTGATTAATGAGAAAAATACATCTCCCAATTCCTGTTCTTTTTTATCCAAATCACTTTCCTCATGAAATTCCTGAATCTCTTCATCAACTTTTTTCCATGCATCATCCGCATCATGAAATTCAAAACCAATTCCTTTTACTTTTTCCTGAATTCGGTACGCTTTTACCATACTTGGTAATCCTTTAGGAACACCTCCCAAAATCGATTTGTTACCTTCTTTAAGCTTTAGTTTTTCCCAATTCTGTTTTACCTCCGC
Source organism: Chryseobacterium sp. C-71 (assembly GCF_020911865.1). Lineage (NCBI taxonomy): Bacteria > Pseudomonadati > Bacteroidota > Flavobacteriia > Flavobacteriales > Weeksellaceae > Chryseobacterium > Chryseobacterium sp. C-71. Next base: position 3,195,780 of record NZ_CP087131.1, on the reverse strand, counting down.
TTCATCTTTCACTTCCACATCACCATAAATATGAGGATGACGGAAAATCAGTTTTTCGTTTAAAGAATTAATAACATCAGCAATATCGAAACTCTCTTTCTCTGAACCTATTTTAGCATAAAAAACCAGATGCAGAAGTACATCACCGAGCTCTTTTTTAATTTCAGTTAAATCTTCCTGCAACAAAGCATCTGAAAGTTCGTACGTTTCTTCCAACGTCAAATGACGAAGTGTCTGAAGCGTTTGCTTCTGATCCCACGGACATTTTTCACGAAGGTCATCCATAATATCCAAAAGTCTTCCAAAAGCTTCGATTTTTTCCTGTCTGGTGTTCATAATTGAGAATTAAAAGGTGGTACAAATTTAATTATAATAATGTTTCTTTAATGTCTGTTCAAAATAAAAATCAATTTATTTCCCCGATCCTAAAGGGAGTAAATTGATTTTTAGACAATACCTTTGAAATAAATTTCTTCCTCCCTCTAGAGTTGGGGTAAGAAGAAATTTCCCCAAACAGGTTTTATAAATTAAAACAAAAAAACCTTATCGCTGATAAGGTTTTGTATAAATTCAGACTTCCGTAGAAGATTCATTTTTAATTAAAGCCAAAGCTGAGGAAGTACCTATCCGTTTGACACCGAGATTGATCATCTTTTCGGCATCTTCAGGAGTTCTTACTCCGCCTGCTGCTTTTACAGGAAGTTTTCCGGCATTGTCGAGCATAATTTTTACACCTTCAAATGTTGCTCCGTTGGGTTTTCCCTCTTTTGTTTCGTAAAAACCGGTGGAAGATTTCACGAAAATTTTAGCTAAATCATCCTCATGGAAATTTTCTACTGCCCAATTGGAAACATGCTTCGTCAGATCAGCGATTTGCTCATCGGTGAGAGCGGCAATTTCGATGATCCATTTGGCAACTTTTTCGTTCTGTATACATAATTGAGTGCATTTTAGAAATTCCTCTTTCATATACTCCAGATTTCCTTTTAGATATTCAGAATAATTGATCACGAAATCCAATTCATCAGCACCGTCGACGATTGCTTTTTGGGCTTCAGCTAATTTTGCATCCAAAGAATAAGTTCCTTCGTGAAAACCAATCACTGTCCCCAAAATAACATCAGCATTTTTCTCCAGAATATATTTTCTGATTCCAGCAACATAATCAGGACGAATCATGACCGCATACAAATGATGATCAATCGCTTCCTGAGTGAGTTGTTTTACTTTCTGCAAAGTTTCCTCTTCAGAAATCCCTGCCTGCAACGGCGTCTTTAAATAAGTTGAATCTAAATACTGAGCAATATTCATTTTTATTATACTTTGAGTTGTCGGTTGATCCCTTGCTCCAAAGATATAAAAGTTTCCGTTCTTGTCACTCCTTTCATTTTCTGAAGTTTATTTAAAATCTCCATCAGATGGTCGTTGTCTATGCATAAAACCTTTAAGAAAATCGTATAATTTCCTGTGGTGTAATGTGCTTCTACTACTTCATTTACATCTTTCAGTGCTTTTACCACATCCGGATAATGGCTTGGCTGATCGAGGAACATCCCGATGTACGAAACAACTTTATATCCTATTTTTCTTGGGTTCAGAAATGAAATAGAGTTTTCGATTACGCCTGCGTGCTCCAGCTTTTTGATTCTTTGATGCACAGCTGTAGTTGAGATCCCTACCTGCTTAGAAATGTATGCCAAAGAGCTTTTAGCATTATCCATCAACATATAGATAATTTCTTTATCTAAAGGGTCTAAATGATAGCTTGTACTGGTTGAGTTTTTCATCTTAGATTTATTACTTTTTTTTATATTGTCATTTATTTCTTTAATACTATAAAAACAGGAAAATGATCACTGTAACCGCCCAGATAACGACTTCCTGCATAGGTTCTGAAAGGCCTGTCACTAAACATTTTATTTCTGCTTCTCAGTTTTTCTGGCTTAAAAATTTTGGCATCGTAATAGGATAATGATTGATTGTCATCAAAAAATGATTTTGACAATAAAATCTGGTCAAACAAGAGGCCTGATTTATAGTGAAAAGCCGAATAATTTTTGGTAGAATACAATTCCTGAAAAGGATTGTTCAGAACTTTTTCATTTTTATCATCGAAAAGGATTTTCAGTAAACCTTCGCCGTCAGGATTTTCATTAAAATCACCGCAAAGAATTACATTTTCCTTTTCAACATTGACGATCTGAACAATTCTGTTTCTGATTTCGCTTAAAATATAATCGCGTTTCGGCTGATTGATATCTTTCTCTCTTTTTGAAGGAAGATGCGCTACAAAAACATTGATAATTTCTTCTTTAAATTTAACTTTCGAGAATAATACATCCCTTGTCGTATCGTAGTTTTCAGGATTATTGTCTACTATTTCAAAGAAAAATGTGATGGCTTCAGAATCTATGATTTCAATTTTAGATTTATCATAAAGTAAGGCTACATCCACCTTTCTTTCATCCATCGAGTTGTAATGAACGATGCCATATTGAGAATTGAAAGGGCTCATCTCCACAAGATCTTCCAGAACTTTTCTTCCGGAAATCTCAGAAAGACCAATCATGCACGGAAGAATGCCTGTTTCATCCTTCATCAGCTGAAAGACGTGTGAAATTTTGAAAAGTTTGTCTCTATATTTTCTTTCGTCCCAATTTCTAAGTCCCGAAGTTGTAGGATCTAGCCTATGATTAGGCGGCGGGTCTGGCAAAAATAAATTTTCTACATTATAAAAAGCAAACAATTCCATCTACACGTTTTTCTATTGGCATTCTGAAATTTTCAATTTTAATTTCAGAGTGTAAATTTATTGTTTTTTTTAGTATCATACCACTAATCATAATTAAATTTTCACATAAAACGCAAAAAAATTGACATAATCGTAAGCTTGTTAATTTATTTAAGCGAAAATTTTAATAAAAATGAATTTACATTCATAAAAACTCTTCTCTAAATGATTTCTAAATTTCAGAAATCGTTATTTGAAAACGATTGCGCTTACGTTCAATCGTAAAAATTTACAAGCAAATTACATATTATTGTAATAAATCAGGTCGTTTTTCTTCAGTAATTCTTAGTGCTTCTTCATGCCTCCATTCTTCAATTTTAGCAAAATTTCCGCTCAAAAGAATTTTTGGAACATCTAATCCTTTGTAAGATTCTGGTCTGGTATAGATAGGAGGCGACAAAAGATCATCCTGAAAACTGTCAGTCAGAGCACTCTGTTCATCATTTAAAACTCCGGGAACCAAACGAATAATTGAATCAGCCAATACACAAGCAGCCAATTCACCGCCTGTCAAAACAAAATCTCCAATTGAAATTTCTTTTGTAATATGAAGATCTCGCACTCTTTGATCAATCCCTTTGTAATGACCACACAGGAAAATCAGGTTATTTTTTATTGAAAGAGAATTAGAAATTTTCTGATTCAGCGTTTCTCCGTCAGGAGTCAAATAGATAATTTCATCATAATCTCGTTGAGATTTCAACTCAGAAATACATTTATCCAGAGGCTCAATCATCATCACCATTCCGGCTCCACCACCATAAGGCTCATCATCGATTTGTCTGTGCTTGTTGATTGACCAATCTCTCAACTGATGAAAATGTACTTCTACCAAACCTTTATCAACTGCTCTCTTCAAAATAGAAGTTCTGAACGGACTTTCCATCAATTCTGGAAGCACGCTTATTATATCAATTCTCATTGCTGCGTATTATTTTTTTTACTTGGCGAAATGATCAGACGTAGGGAAGAATCTTTGTTAAAGTAGCTCCACATCCAATTAAAAAATATCGCCAATTTATTTCGAACGCTCAAAATAAGCATTAAATGTAAAAACATCCAAAAATACCAAGCTAAAAATCCCTGAAATTTAATAAAAGGTAAATCGACAACAGCTCTGTGCTTTCCGATGGTGGCTAAAGAACCTTGATCTTTGTATTCATATTCCGTCCATTCGCCAGCATTTTTCTTTAAGAAGTTTTTGCCTAAATTTTTCGCCTGATTAATGGCAACATTGGCAACCTGAGGATGCCCCTGTGGATATTTCGGAGTTTCCATATACGCAATATCACCTACTGCATAAATATTTTCGTAGCCTTTAATTTTATTAAATCTGTCAACTATATATCTGTTTCTGATCAGTTTTTCTGTAGGAAAACCATCTATTACATTTCCCACAACTCCAGCTGCCCAAATCACGTTATTAGACGGGATTTCTTTTCCGCTTTTCAGGTAGACTTTGTCGCCATCATAATCTGTAACGATTTCTCCGCTCATAAATTCAACGCCAAGGTCTTTCAGATATTTTTCAGATTTCTCTTGTGCCTCGGGGCTCATCACCGCCAAAGGTTTTTCTGTAGAACTTACCAAAATGATTTTAAGATTATCAAAATTCATGTAAGGATAATCGCGGGGAAGAATGTCTTTTTTCATTTCAGAAAAAGCTCCCGCTAATTCTACACCTGTTGGTCCGCTTCCTACGATGACGATGTTCCAGTTTCCGTCGTCACTGCGGCTTTTTTCAAGAATCAGTTTTTCAAAAGTCATCAAAACATGATTTCTGATTCCGATGGCTTCCTGGGTATTTTTCATCCCAAAGGCTTTGCTTTCCAAATCTTTATTTCCAAAGAAATTGGTTTTGCAGCCTGTGGCGATAATCAGTTTATCATAAGTGAATTCTGCTCCGTCAGTAATGACTTTATTTTGAGAAGGAATAATTTCTTTAACGTCTGTCAATCGAAACTGTGTATTTCTGGATTCCTGAAAGATCTTTCGGAAGGGAAATGAAATATTGGAAGGCTCAATCCTGCCACATGCAACCTGATAAAACAGCGGCTGAAACATGTGATGGTTTACTTTATCGAGAACGATTACTTTTTTATTTTTATTGTTTAATGTTTTCGCAAGCTGCAGCCCCGCAAAACCTCCTCCGATGATGATGATCTTTTCGCGTGTTTCCATAGTAACAAATTTACTTATTTTATTTAGTATTTTATGGCTTAAAAAGTTAGTTTTGCAAAACTTTATGAGCCCAAAAAAGTACACCAAAAAAACTGCCAAAAGAGTGCATAAAACCCGTCGGAATAACTATTTTTTCCGACGAAAAATTCTTTTGGGAATATTGATTATTGCGTTGTTCGGAACGGGATTATATCTCAAGCAGTCAATAAGTTACTATTATGCTTTATATTTTAACAAATTCACTCATAAAAAGCTTCACAATAACGAAAAAGAAACTTTAAGAATCCAGAAAATTCTCAGCAATAATCTTGATAAAACATATGGTTTTGATATTTCACACTATCAAAATCGGGAAGATATCAAATGGGAAAGTCTGAGCATCGGAAACAAGACCATTCCGCTTGAATTTGTGGTAATGCGTGCAACTATGGGAAACCGCAGTGCCGATAAACATTTTGATGAGTTTTGGCAGCAGGCAAAAAAGCACAATCTTGTACGGGGAGCCTACCATTTTTACAGAGATGATGAAGATCCGGTAATTCAGGCAAATAATTTTCTTGAAAATGTGAAACTGGAAAGTGGTGACCTTCCTCCTATTTTAGATATTGAAAAAATCCCAAGACGGAAATCAAATAAAAATTTGGTTGCAGACTTGAAAATCTGGTGCAAAATTATTGAAGAAACTTATGGTGAAAAACCTATCATTTACACTTACTACCATTACTACAAAGATTTTCTGAAGGGCGAATTTGACGATTATCCGCTTTGGCTGGCCAATTACAATGACGTTCCTACTCCATCGCCTGATGACCAGTGGGATTTTTGGCAGTTCACAGAAAACGGAATCGTTCATGGCATCAACACTAAAGTAGATTTAGATGTCTACAATGGCGGAGTCTGGTCATTGAAAAGTCTGACTTTGGACTAAACTATTTTCTCAGAAATTCAACGATATCTTTATTCAGTTCATCTGCATTTTCAAACGGAATCATGTGCGTTGCATCTTTATAAATTTTCAGTGTTGCATTGGGAATTTGTTTTGATAATAATTCAGAATGTTCAGGCTTAATCACATCCTTTTCGCCGGCAATTACCAAAACTGCAGATTGAATTTTATTTAAATCTTTATGTGAAATATTCGGCTCGTTCAACATCAGTTTTAGCAATCTCCTTTCATTAAATTTTTCCGGTTTGTTTTCATAGTGCATGGCCTTCAGGCTCAATGTGAATTTACTTATTAATTCCTCATCTACCCCATCAACAGAGGAGTTGGCTCCGATCGTAATTAATTTATTTAAATTTTCAGGATATTTTAAAGCAAACTCTAGTCCTGTATTTCCACCGTCGCTCCAGCCTGCGACGTTTACTTTTTTTAAGCCTAAATCATCAATTAAAGCTTTCATATCATTTGCGAAAATTTTATAACTAAAATCCTTCTGCGTTTTATCAATGCTTTTACCTTGCGCTCTTGTGTCAACAGCAATTACTTTAAAATACTTTGCAAGTTCCGGAATTTGCTGATAAAAATCTCTGATGCTTCCTGAGTTTCCGTGGAGCAAAAGCAAAGGCTCACCTTCCCCGTAGGTTTCGTAGTATAAATCCGCATCTTTTAGTTTAAAAACTTTACCCGCAGATGCATTTTTACCGTAAATTGATTGTTCGGCTTCCATTTGATATTTGCTTACATCATGAAAAAGATTTGATACTCCACTATCATTATCATATTCTTCCTGAATTTCATTTTTTCCGTTTTTATCTACTTTCACATCAATATTAATGGCTGGTGCAGCAATGGTCATTTTTTTCCAGTCGCCATAAAATTTTCTCAGATAACCTGTTCTAAAAAGTGCGGCGCTGATGTTGAGCCTTCCCTCAAACTCCTTTAAAAACTGAATTCCGACAAAGAACTTACCCTGAACCCAAATATTTTTTTCATTGACATCTAAAGTAAAGGCATCATCTATAATTTTATCCTTCGTTAGTTCTACCGTTATTTCTTCATCCAAAATACTCTCTCCCGGCAAACCATTTTTCTCATTATAAATGGTGTAACGCATAATTATCGGTCGATCTGCGGTAATGCTTGCAATATTCAGGTGAATATTTTTGATTTTTGATCTTTTACTCGCCTTAAATTCCAATGCAGTTTCACCTAAAAAATCGTCTTTGCTTAATTCAGGTTTTACGGAATACATTACACTTTTCGTTTTCGTATTTACTCCCCAGTTTTTATCAACCAGTTTTTTAGGTGCAATTTTTACTTCCTGAATATTTTTGAATTTTTCTTTTAGATAAATTTTCCTGTCATTTTGTTTTACGAAATTCTGAACGGTTTCTGTGTAGCTCTCGTATCCTGGAACATCGATTCTTACTTTAGCAGAAGGATTTATTTTAGACAAATCGATAGAAAACTCTCCTTTCTCATCACTGATGATTCCCACATTTTCTTTTTCAACACCTACCTTCACATAAGCGATCGGAGTATTTTCTTCTTTGGACAAAACAGTTCCGGAAATTGCCTGAGCATGAAACAAAATTGCAGCAAATAACAGAACAAAAATATTGAGTTTTTTCATAATAAAAGTTTGATGCAAAAATCAATATTTGAATGTAAAAACATTCTTAATTTCTTATTAAATTTAAAGACGCTTTAGTTAAATTAATTTTAAAAAATCACAATTAAGTGAGCCAATTTATTAAAATCACTTAAACGGCTTTCGCTGAATCCATTCAACTGCCGGATTGAGTGATGTAAAAATCTTTTCCATGAATTGATTGATCAGAAGATTATTATGTTTAATTAATCCGAAAATTTCGACGGGCTGTGCGCCGATTGTTGATTTTATTTCCAATGCTGTTCTGCCGAAAATAATTCTGTTAAACTTTTCATTAATGCCGAATTCTACCATGTCTAAAAGCATATTCAGGTAGATTTGTTTTTCTTTTTGCAGCTCTTTGTCGTAACCGAGAAAGTACGTGTCAATATCTTTATTGTTCAGGATTAAAGTATAAAAACCAATCAATTTTTTATTTAAATAATATCCAAAAACTTTAAAATTATCTTCTAAAGATTCTTTCATGCTTTCAAAATGATTTTCGGTGAGAAAAAACGTATTGAAAGGAGCATTTTCAGCAACATTTTGATATAGAAGATTCATTTCTTTCTGATGCACTTTGATGTCTTGGAGATTCATTTCAGATTTTTCAATTCCGGCAATTTTCTTTTTTGCAGATTTAGCTCTCGTTCTATATTTTGTAGAAAATGCATTTAGATAATCTTCGAAAGTCAGCCAATTTTCTTTCAACCTTAAAAACATATTCGGCTGTACCGAAAATTTGTAAAATGACTGATGATTTTTGCCTTGAAAATATTTAATAAAACTTTCCTGATAATCTTTATAAATAATCAGAGAGGTCTTCCCTTCCTGTCTTTGCATTTCCTGAACAGCCTCATCCAAAAGCGGAATCACTTGATCAATAGTGATTTTCTCAGCATCAAAGTAAAATCCGTTTTGTCCGGTCAGCATATTATTCCCCAGAATCATTACGTTTTTACTAAATTTTTTAGCCACAAAATTTTTCACATTGCAAAAAGCTTCGTCTTTCTGAAAAGTTTTATGCTCGATAAAATTTAAATACTGAAATAATGCACCGCCAATTAATTTTTCATCAATAAAAAATCCAACATAAAAGCACCTCATATTTTCAGGACATGAAGTTTGTAAAGTCACGAAATATTCTTTAGACAACATGATATTATGTTGCCCGATTACCTCATTCCAGTTATTGGGAATTTCTGATGAAGATTTGTATTTTTTAAAAGTATAAGACATAAAAAAGGCTACAAATGTAGCCTATATTTTAGATTTCAAGTTTTTATTTTGGCGTCACTAGATTAAATCCGTCGATAGCGTACCAACCGCAGATGATTCCGCCCATTATGGTGATAGTAATCGTCCAATAACCGGTATTGATGAAAATGTACTTCCATGATTTTCTTTCAAACATTGCGTTGATAGCTATCAAAGGGAAAACGAAGAAAATTCCGGTCATAAATGAATGCAAAGCTCCATGACCAAATGATCTGAAAGCCGTACCATAATCATGCATAAATGCCATGTAAGAAGGTTTAGCTAAGTTTTCATCACCGCCAATCATTCCCATTGCGCCAAATTGATGAATGGTGACCAGCTGCAGAAAAAAACCTATCAAAATCGATAAAATAATGGAAACAATAAACACCATTCCCATGTTTGCGCCCTTCATTTTTTCTTCTGTCAGACCACATTCTCTCATCCAGGCTTTACCAAAAACTTTTGGATTGTACCAGATAAATCCCATGATCAACGGGACTAAAGAGGCAAAAAGTATTGCCAGAAAGTTAATTTGTAACATAGTTTTAAAATATAGTTTAGTTTCTCAAATCTACATTAAAAAAGTTTACGATGATATATTAACCTTAAAAGCTCTAATATTTCGTATTTTTGCACCACAAAATTTGGATATCAATGAATTACGTTGCGGCTGAGAATCTTACAAAATCTTACGGGATCAAAACTCTTTTTAAAAACATTTCTTTCAACATCAATGAAGGCGACAAAATTGCCATTGTTGCCAAAAACGGAAGCGGAAAATCTACCCTGCTAAAAATTTTAATGGGGAAAGAAATTGCAGACAGCGGCTCGGTAATCATTAATAAAGATATTCAGGTGGTTTTATTTGATCAGGAAATTGATTTTGAATCTGACCTGACAATCGAAGAATTTATGATGACTTTAGATTCTGCACCAATTTTGGCTTTAAAAAAATATCATCATGCTTTGCTATCTGGAAATCCAGATGAGATGGAAACTGCACTAGCTGAAATGGAAATTCACAAAGCCTGGGATCTTGAAAATGAAATGAGCCAAATTCTGTCTCAGCTTAAAATCACAGACCTAACTGCCAAAATGGGAATGCTTTCCGGTGGACAGATCAAACGTGTTGCATTAGCAAAACTTTTAACAGAAACCAGAGCCGAACACCGCCACACCCTTTTAATCATGGATGAGCCGACGAACCACCTTGATGTAGAAATGGTAGAATGGCTTGAAAGTTATTTGAATAAAGCCAAAATCACTCTTCTTTTGGTAACTCACGACCGATATTTTCTTGATGCAGTCTGCGGAATTATCTGGGAAATGGAAGATCAGAATCTATATTTTCACAATGGTTCTTACGCCACTTATCTGGAGAATAAAATGATTCGTGAGGATAATATGAACTCAACCATCGACAAAGCACAAAATCTTTACAGAAAAGAATTGGAGTGGATGCGAAGACAGCCGAAAGCGAGAACTACAAAATCGAAATCTCGACAAGACGATTTCTACGAAACTGAAAAAGTAGCCAAAACCGATACCCGAAAAGAATCTCTGGAGCTTGATTTTGAAATGAAAAGATTGGGTAACAAAATTCTCGAACTTAAAGACATTTCTAAAAGTTATGGTGATAAATTATTGCTGAAAGATTTCAGTTATTCGTTCCAACGTGGCGAGAAGGTAGGAATTGTAGGAAAAAACGGTGCAGGAAAATCTACTTTACTAAATATTATCCAAGGCTTTGAACCAAAAGATTCAGGAGAAATTGAAACGGGAGAAACGATCAAATTTGGATACTTTTCTCAAAAAGGTCTTAAATATAAAGAAGAAGAACGTGTAATTGATTTCATTAAAGATATTTCAGAAAACTTCCCTTTAGCAAACGGAAGAACGATTACGGCATCACAGTTTTTAAGATTATTCTTATTTGATGATCAAACACAGTATTCTCCGATCTCAAAGCTTTCCGGAGGTGAAAAAAGAAGACTGCATTTGATGTATATTCTGTATCAAAATCCAAACTTTTTGATTTTTGATGAACCTACGAATGATCTTGATCTTCCGACTTTGACGGTTTTGGAGAATTTCCTTTTAAATTTCCAGGGGAGTTTGATTATTGTTTCTCACGACAGATATTTTATGGACAGAATTGTTGATCATATCTTGGCGTTTGAAGGTGAAGGGAAAATCAAAGACTTTATCGGAAACTTCTCAGAATACAGAGAAAATAAAAAGCTGGAAGCAGGAAGTCAGAAGCAGGAAGAGAAAAAAGCTAAACCTGCGGTTGAAAAAGTTGCTGAAGTAAAAATTGAAACTCCCGCTTTAAATCCTCAGGCTCCGAAAAAGAAATTGTCTTTCAAAGAACAACGTGAGCTGGAAACGATTGAAAAAGAAATTCCTGAATTTGAAGCTAAAAGAGCAGCAATTTTGGAGCAACTTAATAACGAAGCTGATTACGAGAAAATTTCAAAACTTTCTGCTGAGCTGGAAAGTCTTTCCGAAAAACTCGAAAACCACGAAATGAGATGGCTTGAGCTTCAGGACTAAGATAAATTAAAATATGAGCTGTCCAGAAATTGAGCAGCTCTTTTTTTAAGATTTAAGATTATCTGTTCTTAACCATTGTAAAAATACTGTAAGAAAGAAACGCCATTCCTAATAAGAGAAAGCCATATCTCAAAAATCTATTATCATCGACTAATGTCAACCCAATCACGACAAACAAAAGGCCTATCACTGTAAAACTTGAACTTCTTTTTTTCATGATTTGATTAATTTAAATCAATAATTTTTCCTTTTTTGGAACTCTCCAAAGCAGCTTCGATGATTTTCATGTTTTGAACAACTTCATTTCCTAGTGAAGGCAAAGCGTATCCGAAAACAATATGTTCATAGATCTGCTGGTAATAATTCATGTAATTTCCAGGTTGGCTTGAGGTCAAAATCCTTTTCGTTTCTGAGTTTTCATCCAAATAATTCAGAATTCCGTCAGATTCTTTCAGAGGCTGCATCCAGTCTTTTCCGTAGGTCGGGATTGCTCCGGCAACCAGCTCATTTTCCTGATCATCCGTTCTTTCTTGTAAAAAACTTCCTTTATCTCCGTGAATTTTGTACGCAAAATGCTCTTCTTTACTAAAAACTGAAGATTTTAATCTCACCCTTACCTCATCTTTATAATACAGCAAAATTTCAAAATAATCATTGGCAAACTCCTCTCCTTTCATCGAAAATACGTCTGCAAACAACTTTTCAGGAAAACCGAAAAACTGTGTTGCCTGATCCACAAGATGCGACCCTAAATCATGAACGGAGCCAGAGCCGTTTAATTCAGGATTTTCTTTATGCTCTTTTGCACTTGGTTCGGTTCTGAATCTGTCAAAACGGATTTCAACCTCTTTGATTGTTCCTAATTTCCCTTCCGAAATTACTTTTTGCACCTGAAGATAATCACGATCAAATCTTCTGTTCTGATAAACACTTAAAAACAGATTTTTTGATTCGGCCAGTCTCACCAATTCTTCAGCTTCTGCAACATTTACTGTAAATGGTTTTTCTACAATAACATTTTTTCCGGCTTCTAATGCCATTTTTGTAAACTCAAAATGAGTCTGAACCGGAGTATTTATTACAACGACATCAATGTCGGCACTTTGGAGCATTTCTTCAACCGAACGATAGATGGTAGCATCAGGATATTTTTCTTTCGATTCTTCTTTTGACCTTTCTACAATTGCAGACATAAAAAATCCCGGATGTTCTTTTAAAAACGGAGCATGAAAAACCTTTCCACTCATTCCATAGGCACAAAGACCCACTTTTACCAATTGCATACTTTTAAATTTTAAACAAATATATTTATAAAAAGCATTAATCGCATTTTTTGGATACGGAAAAACACCTTCAATATCAAATATGATAAAAATCAAGAAAATTTATTTTTAATAATTCTAAATAATAATAAGTTTATTTTTACTTTTGCGCTATCATAATTCTATTCCAAAAATCTAAACTATGAAAAGAAGGATTATCTCCTTAGGTCTTATCGCTATCACATCATCTATTGGTGCTCAGATGAGATATAATTCTGAAAACGACACCATCAGAATTCAGACAATTGAAGATGTGAACCTTCATAAAACAGGGAATCCCAATACAGCGAAACCGGCTACTACAAAATCTAATCTTACGGTAATGGAAAATCCACAGGCGATTTCTATTGTTACCCATGAGATTATTGAACAGCAGCAGGCAAAACAGTTAAGCGATGTTCTTCAAAATGTAAATGGAGTTTACGTAACCTCTTCCAGAGGCGGATCACAAGACAGCTTCGGGGGTCGTGGTTTTATTTTCGGTAACGATAATATCTATAAAAACGGAGCCAGAGTAAACAGTGGAGTTTTCCCTGAGGTAAGCGGACTAGAGAGGGTGGAAGTTTTGAAAGGGGCAACTGCAATGCTTTACGGAAATGCAGCAGCAGGAGGCATCATCAATTTGGTTACTAAAAAACCTAAATTTAATTTTGGAGGCATGGTTGGATTAAATGCCGGAAGCTGGAATTCTTATAAACCTACGGTTGACATCTACGGACCTATTTCAAAAAACGTGGCATTCAGAATCAACGGTACTTACGAGTATGCAGAAAGTTTCAGAGATGTCGTAAAGTCTACAAAATATTATTTCAATCCTTCATTTTTATTCAATTTAGGAGAAAAATCACAGTTGATCATTGAGGCTGATTATCTTAAAAATGATTTTACTCCTGATTTCGGAATCGGATCAATTACTGAGAGAGATCAAAGTTACAAACTGATTGACTGGCTTCCTAGAAATACTTTTTTCGGAACCGACTGGCAATATCAAAATGTGCAGCAGGCATCAACCAACGTAACATTCAATCATCAAATCAATGACAAATGGACGTTGAATGCTTCTGCATCATATCAAAATTATACGAAAGATTACTTTTCAACAGAAAGAACACAATGGGCTTATGCATCTCCCACTGCGACAAGCTTATCCTGGAACAGTCCTTTAAACAAAACCTATAACGAACAAAACTATGGTTCTGCACAGATCAACGTAAATGGAGATTTCAATACAGGAAAGATCAATCATAAAGTTTTGATTGGTGCAGATGCAGACTATGGACAATCTGATGCGAATGCTTACAATTTGATAAAAGCTCCCACGAACATCTTGTACTTGGATGACCCGAGTTCTTGGGATAATGGAAGCTTAGCAATGCCCGATTCTAATTTAAATACTAAAACCAGAACAAAAACAAGAAGAGTAGGTGTTTATGCTCAGGATTTTATTAGCTTAACAAAAGAATTTAAAGTACTTGCAGGACTTCGTTGGTCATATATTGAAAATATGCCTAGTTTACTAACCCGTTTTACCACAAATGTAAAAACTGAAGTATTAAATTCCGCAACATCTGACAATGCTTTCTCGCCAAAAGTAGGTTTTGTTTATATGCCAAATGATCATTTTTCAGCATTTGCGACCTATACCAATTCATTTGCGACCAATGCAGGTTACACTTCTGATGCCGTTAACAACTTAGATACTTCAGGATCTCTAACACAGGTACAAAGCAGAGTAGCAATATTACCTAAACAAGGGATAAAGCCTACCACCGTAGATCAGTATGAAGTTGGTGTAAAGAAAAACATCTGGAACAATGCTTTAGCGGTTAATGTTACGCTTTATCAGATTCTATATCATAACTTTTATCAGAATTTCTTCTATACTGATGCTTCAGGAACAGTACAAACGCCAGACACCAATTTAAAAGAGTTCGCAGGAAAAATGAGAAGCCGTGGTGTGGAAGTAGATATTACAGGAAATCCTACAGAAAATATTTCGATCATCGGAGGTTTTTCATACAACAACTCTGTCTATTTAGACACACCTGAAAAAGGATTTGTAGAAAAACAAAGATTGGTGAGAACGCCAGCTACAACGGCTAATGCATCTGTATTTTATAAATTCACCAACTATGTTCCTGGTCTGAAAGCCGGAATCGGAGTTTATTATATTGGAGATAGAATTGCAGGTTGGAATGACTCAAAATCTACGAATATCACCAGAAAAGACGTAAGTAGAATGATGGATTTGAAGGACTACACAACCGTTTCATTATCTGTAGGATATGACTGGAAAAAATTCTCATTACAAGGAAGAGTCGGCAACTTGTTTGATGTAGTCAACTACAATGTTCACGAAAATTACTCAGTGAACCCGATTACACCAAGAAACTACTATTTCACATTAACATACAGACTTTAAAATTTAGAATTTTATAATCATCAAAATTTATATAACCAAAGTGGAAGTTGCATTTTTGCAGCCTCCACTTTTGAAATTTAAAAACAAAACCAATAGATATGGATAAGATAAAGGACACCAGAAGTTTTATGAGAATCACTCACCGCTATTTAGGATTCTTCATGGCCGGAATAATGGCGATTTACGCACTAAGCGGAATTCTTTTGGTTTACAGAGATACCGATTTTCTGAAAAAAGAAAAACTGTATGATAAAGTGATTGCTAAAAATCTTTCTGAAAAAGAATTGGAGAAAGAATTGAAGATGAAGAATCTTGAAATAAACAAGATTGAAAATAGTATTTTATATTTCAAAGACGGAACATACAATTCTGCGACGGGACGGGCAAAATACACAAAAAAAGAACTTCCTTTTGTGATCGATAAAATGACCAAGCTTCACAAAGCAAAATCTGCTGACACACTTTCACCACTGAATGCTTTTTTCGGAGTATGTCTTTTTTTCTTCGTCGTCTCAAGTTTTTGGATGTTTAATACGAAAAGTAAACCTTTCAAGCGAGGAATTAAATTCGCTGTGGCAGGTCTTATCGTTTCCATTATTTTATTGTTTATTTAAATTACATTTTTTTAATAATTTTAGTTAAAATCTCACTGTTTATTCTTAACACTTTTACATGACTTTTTCACGTAAATGAATACCCTCAAGCTTTGTGGCACATTTATTGAATTGAACTGCATATCAAAATAATTAACATTAACTATTAAAATTATAAATTATGAAAAAGCTAATTTTTACAGGAATATTAGCTGTTGCAGGATTGACAGCTACAGCAAACGCACAAATTCAAGAAGGAAACTGGATGGTTGGTAGTAGCTTACTTTCAAGCAACTTTGGATTAAATACAGGTGCTGGTTATGATATTAAACTTCAGCCTAGAGCAGCATATTTTATCAAAGATAATGTTGCATTAGGAGGTTATGTTACTTTAGGATTCTCTAAGCCGGGAGCAGGAGCATCAACACAGTTTGATTATGGAGTTGGAGCTTTAGGACGTTATTTTGTTTCACCAGGTGAAAAAGGTATTGACAATTTATTAAACCACGGTAGATTCTTCTTAGAAGGTAACGTAGGTGTAGGCGGATTCAATGTTGAAAATGGAATTTCTACTACAGGATTAGACTTCGGTGTAGGTCCTGGTTATTCTTACTTCATTACTCCAAACATTGGTGTTGAAGGTTTAGTAAAATACAACGGAGTGACAGGATTCGGAAATGAAGGTT
This sequence comes from Chryseobacterium sp. C-71, assembly GCF_020911865.1. NCBI lineage: Bacteria > Pseudomonadati > Bacteroidota > Flavobacteriia > Flavobacteriales > Weeksellaceae > Chryseobacterium > Chryseobacterium sp. C-71. The sequence goes on along the minus strand of NZ_CP087131.1, from coordinate 3,179,378 downwards.
TGACTTCTAGAATCAGTTTCAACGTAGGTTTCAGTATTTATTTACCTACATCAAAAGCAAAAGCAATTGCTAACGACGTGAAATAATCTGATATTTCATACAACATACAAAAGCGGCTCAGAAAAATTTCTGAGCCGCTTTTTCAAATTAAAACTAAACTATATATAATAAATAAAAAATCTAAGCCTATTATTGGTTAGGTTGAGGAGTAAAACGCAGATACGGTTTAATCTCAGTAACACCTTTCGGGAAAATATTTTTCGCATCTTCGGTAGAAATTGATGGCGGAATAATCACATCATCACCATTATACCAATTTGCAGGAGTTGCAATTTTGTGAGAATCCACCAACTGTAATGAGTCTAAAACTCGAAGAATCTCATTGAAATTTCTTCCCGTTGAAGCAGGGTAAGTAATAATTAATCTCACTTTTTTAGAAGGATCAATAATTAATAAAGAACGAACCGTCGCAGTTAAAGAAGCATTTGGATGAATGAAATCATAAAGCTCTGAAACTTTTCTGTCTTTATCTGCAATGATGGGAAACTGCACTTCCGTATTTTGAGTTTCGTTGATGTCTTTAATCCAGTTTTTGTGATCTTCTACTCCATCTACACTTAGTGCGATTACTTTTGTATCTCTTTGATCAAAATCTGATTTCAGTTTTGCGGTGTAACCCAATTCAGTCGTACAAACCGGAGTATAATCTGCGGGATGGGAAAATAAAATTCCCCAAGAATCTCCAAGATATTCGTAAAAGTCTATATTTCCTGCAGTAGATTCTGCCTGAAAGTTGGGTGCGGTATCTCCTAGTTTGATTGACATACGATGTTGTTTTTATTAGTCTACAAATTTAATAGACTTTTTGTAACTGGCAAAATTTTTGCTAAAGAATTTATTTATAATTTTGAAAAAAATGTTTTTATGGAATATGGATTAAGCTATGTAGATACCGTTTATAAAGTTTTACAGAATTGGTACATCGCTTTTGCGAAACTCACACCAAAGCTGGTAGTAGGGATTCTTGTTTTCACATTTTTCTTAATGACAAGCAAATACCTGAGTAAACTTGCGGTAAAAATAATGCACAAACTTTTTCCTAAAAGTAAAAATGAAGGATCTGTCATTACCATTATCAATGTTTTCAGATTTATCATTATCCTTATGGGAACCTTCATTGCTCTGGAAATCATGGGATTCAGCGGATTTCTCTGGAAATTTATCGGAAGTTTAGGGGTAGCAGGGGTTATTGCAGGGGTTGCTTTGAAAGATTTGGTTTCAAGTATATTTTCAGGAATGCTGATCGGAATTGATAAAGCATTTAAAGTCGGAGATTATATCACCATCGGAAATCATTCCGGAACGGTGCAGGATATTGGTTTTTTAACTACAAAGCTAATTACCGACGATGGAAAGAAGGCCTACATCCCGAATCAGGTAATATTTAATGCTCCTTTTTACAATATTACTGCATCGCCGCAGCGAAGAATTATTTTAGATTTTGAAATTCCGGCGGATGAAGATATCGTGAAAGCACAGGAAAGCATTAATCATGTTATTCTCAGTCAGGAATATATTGATAAGCAGGATAAAGTGGAAGTTATTTTTACAAGTTTAAAACAAGGAGTTTTTAATTTACAGGTGAAATTTTGGATGAAAGTCGGTGAAAATCTAGCTCACGTAAAAAGTGATATTTTAATGAAAATTAAAGGCAGCCTTGACGAGCAGGGAATTCCGTTAGTAACTCCGACGAGCATTAACATCACCAATACTCCGGCGCCTGAACCACCGAAAGAAAATATTGAATCGTGAAATTTTAATAAGATAAAACATACTAAAATTAAATAGGAATGTTACGACTAGATTTTTTGCCACGAATGCACAAATAATTTTAATCAACAAACAACGTTCAGATTTAATTCGTGCGTTCGTGGCAGATCAACCACTCAGAATTTGAAGCGAAACACAAATAATTTTCGATTTCCACTAATAATCATTCCAGCAATAAAAAAAACCTTCCAAATTGGAAGGTTTCATTATGTATAGCTGAGAGCTTATTATTTAGTTAAAGAAGAAGCGTGGATCAACATATCAACTAATTTGTTTGAGTAACCCATTTCGTTGTCATACCAAGAAACAAGCTTTACAAAGTTAGGAGAAAGCATAATACCAGCATCTTTATCGAAGATTGAAGTTCTCTTGTCTCCGATGAAATCCTGAGAAACTACAGCATCTTCAGTGTATCCAAGAATACCTTTCAATTCACCTTCAGAAGCAGCTTTGATCACTGCACAGATTTCTTCATAAGAAGCCGCTTTTTCGATTCTTACCGTTAAATCTACTACAGAAACATCAACAGTTGGTACTCTGAAAGACATACCAGTCAATTTTCCGTTCAATGAAGGAATTACTTTTCCTACTGCTTTTGCAGCACCTGTAGAAGAAGGAATAATATTGTTAAGAGCAGCTCTACCACCTCTCCAGTCTTTCACTGAAGGACCGTCAACCGTTTTTTGAGTCGCCGTTGTAGCATGTACAGTAGTCATCAAACCTTCTACGATACCGAAGTTATCGTGAATTACTTTAGCCAAAGGGGCTAAACAGTTTGTAGTACATGATGCGTTTGATAAGATTTTTATATCGTCAGTAAGTTCGCTGTGGTTTACACCCATTACAAACATTGGCGTATCATCTTTAGAAGGAGCAGAAAGAATTACTTTTTTTGCACCCGCGTTGATGTGTGCCGTAGCACTTTCTTTATCTAAAAATAAACCAGTAGATTCTACGATGTAATCTGCACCGATTTCGTTCCATTTCAAGTTGTTTGGATCTCTTTCTGCAGTAACTCTGATTTTTTTACCGTTTACTACAAGGTCATTACCTTCTACAGAAACTTCTCCTGGGAAAATACCGTGTACAGAATCATATTTTAACATGTAAGCCATGTATTCTGCATTGATAAGGTCATTGATACCAACGACTTCGATGTTGTCTCTTTCAGTCATTGCTCTGAAAACAAGACGACCGATTCTACCAAACCCGTTAATACCTACTTTAATTGTTGACATAATTGTTTTGATTTATTTAATTATATAATATTTAGATTGCTAAAATTTCTGAAATCAGTAAAAGGTCTTTATTGATTTCGTTATGCTTTTTGATGGCATCTTCAATAGGTGTGTAAACAATTTCGTTTGAACGCATTCCTGCCATCACATTGTTTTCTCCTACCATCAATCCTGTTACGGCACCAAATCCCAATCTGCTCGCTAAAACTCGGTCTGCACAACTCGGCGATCCACCTCTTTGAATGTGACCTAAAATAGCCACACGAATATCATAATCCGGAAACTCTTTTTTGGTCTGCTCTGCCAGTTCGTAGATGTTTGCCAACTTTTCACCTTCTGCAACAACAACAATGCTGGAAGATTTTCCTGTTTTCTCTGCGTTTCTGAAGTTTGTAAAAAGCTCTTCCATACTGTCTTTTCTTTCAGGAATGAGAATATCCAAAGCACCAGTAGCCAATCCGCTGTTTAAAGCAATAAAACCTGCATCACGACCCATCACCTCAACAAAGAAAACTCTGTTGTGAGAAGTTGCCGTATCACGAATTTTATCAATCGCATCCATTGCCGTGTTCAAAGCTGTGTCGAAACCAATCGTATTGTCTGTTCCGAAGATGTCATTGTCGATTGTTCCGGGTACACCAATTACACGGATTCCGAATTCCTCATTGAAAATCTTTGCTCCTGTGAACGTTCCGTCTCCTCCGATACACACCAAAGCTTCAATTCCGTATTTCACGCAATTGTCATAGGCTTTTTGGCGACCTTCTTTGGTCATAAACTCTTTAGAACGGGCAGATTTTAGAATAGTTCCACCCTGGTTGATTATATTTTTCACAGAACGAGGTCCCATTTTCAGGAAATCATCATGAATAAGACCATTGTAGCCTTCTCTCACTCCGTAACATTCGATATTATAATAATTTGCGGTTCTTACGACCGCTCTTAATGCTGCATTCATCCCCGGAGAGTCTCCTCCCGAAGTAAGAACTGCAATTTTTTTTACAGCACTTTCATTCATTTAGTAAAAAATTTCAAACACAAATTTACAAAAACAAGTTCAGATAACGGCAGTATCTTTATAATACTTTTCATCCTTTAGTATCCTGCAATTCTAAAGAGCCATGTCAAAAGTAAAAGAGCCAAGTAGATTCGGAATGTAAAAAATCTTATATGACCGAAGTTTGAATTTCTAAAAAAAATGCTGTGAATTACGTCATCCGTGGCTGGAATCGTAAAAATACTTTAAATAAAACCTGTGAAAATCTTTGCAATATGTACCAGAAGTCTAATGCTTTTCCGTCAAATACTTCCAGTATCTTTTCGGAACATGCTGAATATGCAATTTTAAATTTTTTCTTTCTACAATATTGGTTTTGAAAAAATACCGTTGCCATAGCTTTTGATACTGATTTTCTTCATCATGAAATTTCTCCTGATATTTTTTTAGATCCAATTTTTCTTCGGGATAAAAGAAATCACACGTTTCCAGATCATAAAGAAGTCCGTAGTTTCTTCTGAGATCATAAATCATCCATTTCTGATCCTGATAACGGTCTTTGAAATGTTTTCTGATTAAAGGTAACACATTAAAATCCGGATCTATCTTGGCAAAAAAAACTTCATCCTGCATTTTTTCAAATCTTACAAAAGCTGTCATCCGATGCCTTTCTCTGCTAACTGATTTTGAAATTTTAGCAATTCTCAAAATATCCTGATCTGCATAATTCTGGAGAATATTTTCGTTGGGATATTTTAGAGATTGCCTTACAGCAGACAAAATGATTTGTTCTAAATCGGTTTCTTCCGACAAAAAAACTTTCACCAATTCATGAATGCCCAACTTCCCGATATTTTCTTCTAATTTATTTAAAACTCGCTCAGATTTCGCTTCCTGTGTAATTACCTCATGAATTTCAGCAAAGATATTTTCTTGATGAAACCTTTCTTTACTTATAATTTCAACATCTTTATACTTATACTCGAAAACTTCGAATATTGCTGTAAAAAGTCCGTCGAAACTACCGTCGTAAAGTAAGGTGGTCATTTTGGGTTGAAGGGTTTTGGAGTTTTAGAGTGAACTGATTTTTCAAGTAAGAATTATTAGTGAAATTCGTGAAAAATATTTGTGCTATTTGTGTTTAAAATCATTCTTTATAACAAATCAGTTTTAATTCATCTTCATTAATTTCAAGATAAAACTGACCAACTTTCTCTATTATCAATTTAATTTCTTCTAAATTTTGAATGTTATTAGAATCAACAATTTTTGGGAAAATCAAATATTCAATTTCTTTATATTCAAGCCAGTCACCTAAAGAATTATTGCCCTCAAATCCTCTTTGCCAATAATCAAATTCAAAAATACTGTCTTCATTTAAATACAGCTCTCCAATTCTATTATTCTGAATTTTTTTAAATTGGATTTTCTTGAACTCATGGGCATTGTCTATAATTGCTTCAATTAATCTGATCCATTTAGAATTTGACATCAAATGTTGAGAGAATTGAGAAACTGCTTTTTCAATATCTCTAATTTTCTGTTCATCATATCTTAAGGCTTTTTTAGTTCTCATCATTAAAAAAGTGTTAACTGTTGCGAAAACTGATCCTGAAATTTAGAAGTACTTCCGCCAATCAACAATTTTTTCAAATTTAAATCAGTTAAATGTCTCAGGAAAACGTTTCCGGCATTAAAATCAATAAAATACTTCGCACGATTTACCGCTGCTCCTAATTTTTGTAGATTTTCAATCGTTAAAACCTGAAAACGTCTTGCAGAAACAATCTTCTTCGCTGTTTTTACACCAATTCCAGGAATTCTGAGAATCATCTGATAATCTGCACTTTGAAGATTGATAGGAAACTGATCAAGATGCCTCAAAGCCCAACTTAATTTAGGATCAACTTCCAAATCTAAAAACGGCATATGTGGATCTAGAATTTCATCAGCTTTAAAACCATAAAACCTCATGAGCCAATCCGACTGATAGAGACGGTTTTCTCTCAACATCGGTACCGCCGTCGTTAAAGCAGGCAATCTGGTATCTTCCAAAACCGGAACATATCCTGAATAATACACTCTTTTAAGATTATAATTTTTATAAAAATGATCGGCAACTTTGATAATCTGTAAATCATTTTCGTTGGTTGCGCCTACAATCATTTGTGTAGACTGTCCAGCAGGAGCAAACTTCGGAACTTTTCTGAAAATTTTCTTTTCTTCTTTATATTGGGTAATTCCACTTTGGATATATTTCATCGGATTGAGCATATCTTCCCGGTTTTTCTCCGGAGCTAATAATTTCAATCCACTTTCTGTTGGAATTTCTATATTGATTGACAATCGGTCAGCATACAAAGCCGCTTCCTGCATCAGAATATCACTTGCGCCAGGAATTGACTTTAAATGAATATATCCATTGAAATTTTCTTCGAGGCGAAGTTTTTTTGCCACACGCACCAGACGTTCCATCGTTGTGTCTGCATTTTTGAAAATTCCTGAACTTAAAAACAGACCTTCAATATAATTTCTGCGATAAAAATTGATCGTTAAATCAACTACTTCTTCTACTGTAAAAGCCGCTCTTTTAATATCATTTGAACTTCGGGAAACGCAATACGCACAATCGTAAATACAATGATTAGTCAAGAGAACTTTTAAAAGAGAAACACAACGACCATCTTCGGTATAGGTATGACAAATTCCGCTTGCAGAACTATCTCCCAAAGCGCCTTTCTTATTCTTCCTAGAACCTCCGCTTGACGAACATGACACATCATATTTCGCAGCATCGGCAAGAATTTCTAATTTTTCTTTTAGGCGGTCAAAATTCATAATTCAAATACTTTGTTAAAATTCCTTGAACACATAAATCACATTAGATTAAAGTAATTTTTGAAAACATTTAGAAAACATTAGAGAAAATCAAATATTTTCAAAACTTATGTATTCTTTTTTTACGAAGAATCAAAAAAACTAAGATGACTAATGTGTTAATAAACTTTTATGTCTTTTATTGTTTAAAGGTTTTTTATATTCAAAAGTAAATCCAAAATTGAGAAATATCACTCTTTTTTCAACGAACTTATCCACAATAGGCACAAACAAATTTACTATATTTACCATCATTAATTTATGCGTGAAATCGTAAACGGTCGGTTCCACAATTCTTCATCAAAAAATAATTTATCTATGAATCATCAACCGGTAGAAGGTTTCTCTAAACTGACCAAACAAGCAAAAATTGACTGGCTCGTCAATGAATATCTCGAAGGAAACACAGATTATCAAAATATACTCAATCAATATTGGAACGAAAATACTGATCTTCAGAAACTTCACGACGAGTTTTCTGAAAACACGATTTCCAATTTTTATATGCCTTACGGAATTGCTCCGAATTTTCTGATCGACGGAAAATTATTAGCATTACCGATGGCAGTTGAAGAAAGTTCAGTGGTGGCAGCGGCTTCAAAAGCAGCAAAATTCTGGATCGATAAAGGCGGTTTTAAAACCACGATTATCAACACAAAAAAATTAGGTCACACTCATTTCATTATCGATGTAGAATCGCATAAACTTCAGCATTTTTTTAATTTTAAATTAAAGAAAAAACTTTTTGAAGCGACGGAAAGCATCACGGCAAACATGAGAAATCGTGGCGGCGGAATTTTAGAAATAAAACTCGTGGATAAAACCGCTGAAATGGCTAATTACTACCAACTGAAAGCAAGTTTTGACACGGTAGATTCTATGGGTGCCAACTTCATCAATTCTTGCCTTGAGCAATTTGGTAAAACTTTAAAAGAAGAAATTTCTCTGGAAGAAGATTTCACACAGGAAGAAAAAGATTCTTTGCAGGTTGTGATGAATATCTTATCCAATTTCACTCCTGATTGTATTGTGAGAGCAGAAGTTTCTTGTAAAATTAAAGATTTAAAAGACGATAGTGGAATTTCAAATGAAGAATTTGCAAGAAAATTTAAACAAGCAGTAACGATTGCTGAAATTGAACCTTTCCGTGCGACAACGCATAATAAAGGAATTATGAATGGTGTAGATGCCGTTGTGATTGCAACCGGAAACGATTTCAGAGCAACTGAAGCCTGTGCACACGCTTATGCTGCAAAAGACGGAAAATATTCTAGCTTGACACACTGTACCATTGATAATGGAATTTTCAGATTCTGGATTGATCTTCCTATTTCTGTGGGAGTTGTGGGCGGTTTGACGAATCTTCATCCTTTGGTAAAATTCTCTTTAGCCTTACTTGGAAAACCTTCTGCTCAAGAATTGATGAGTATTTTGGCAGTTTCAGGATTGGCTCAGAATTTTGGAGCGTTGAGATCTTTGGTAACTACAGGAATTCAGAAAGGTCACATGAAAATGCATTTGTTTAATATTTTAAATCAAATGGGTGCGACGGAAGCAGAAAAGCAGCATTTTGTGACATATTTTAAAGATAAAACAGTGACTCATCACGAAGTTATTGATGAGTTTAACAGGTTAAGAGCGCACTAATGTTGCAAATCATTTTACCGATTATATTCATTGTCTTTGGAATATTTTTAAAAAATACCAGCAATCAGGGATTTCAGCGGTCGCGCAGATTCTCTATCTTTTTCATCGTTCTAGGAATTCTGACCTTAATTGGCGGAATCATTTTAATGTATCTTAAATCTAAGTAATGAAAAAGAACTTTTTATTTTTTATTCTGATCTCGGCAATTTGTTTTTCGCAACAGAAAAATCTTAAGGTAAATGATCTAAAACCCAAATCTGAAAACTTTAATTTTCCAGTGATTTCGTTTTCAGCAAAACCTTTGGTTGAAAGAAAAATCAATACGTTTTTGCAAGTAAATGAACTGGAATTTATTCCGGGTTCGGGAAGCAACCCTTCTCAACTGGCATTGACTGCAACCAATTCGTATAGTAATTTTGTATATTTCTATGAATGGAAAAAGCTGGAAACTCCTAAAAATATTTTGAGTCTTTCCATTGATGGTGAAGCCACAGGTGCTTATCCTGAAGGTTTTTCTGATTGGAAAAATTTTGATCTGCGAACCGGAAATTACATCAATCTACAGGATTTGTTTGAAACGACTTCAATTGATTCAATTCAAAATATAGTTAATGAAAATGTAGTTAACAAAATTCAGAATTTTTTAGCTGAATTAAAGTCACATGACGGCTCTGAAGATGAAGAGAAAGAACAGATTCGAATGTATGAAGAGTGTCTGGAGTATGCAAAAAGAGGAAAATTAGAATATACCAAATTCTTTTTCGGGAAAGACAAGCTTACGATTGTACGAGAACGCTGCTCTAATCATGCAATGAGAGCTTTGGATGATCTGGGAAGTTATGAAATTGAACTTCCTTATACAGAAATTCAACAATATCTGAGTGATTATGGTAAAAATTTATTATCAAAATCTGATAAGTTTGTGAGACAAAATACCGTTCAGAATAAATTGTATAAAGGAAAAATTGATCAAAAATATCCGGTTACACTTTTAATGAAACAGGTTTTTGAAGACGGATCTTTCTCCGCTTTTTATTGGTACGACAAAAATAAAAAATTGATTGAATGGAGCGGAACATTAAAAAATGGTCATATTTCGATTACAGAAAACGACTACCACAGTGAAGAACTCAAAAAATGGATTCCGAAAGCATATATAGAAGCAGATGTAAAAGGAAATAAAATGGTTGGAACTTGGCAGGATTACAAGACAAAAAAATATTTAAAACTAGAATTAGAAGAATTATAAAATGAAAACAATTACTTTAGTTTTTGGTGCCGTCTATGGCATGTTATCCGTTATTTTGGGCGCTTTCGGAGCTCATGCTTTAAAGAAAATTTTATCTGTAGAAAGACTGGAAAGTTTTGAAACCGGAGTAAGATACCAAATGTATGCAGCCTTCTTTTTATTGATCGTTGGCTACATTTTAAAGTTTGACACCTCATCTCAGAAATGGATTTCTATTTTGATGATCGTAGGAACAATACTATTTTCTTTCAGTATTTATGGTTTGAGTCTGCAGGATTATTTGGGTGCAAATTTGAAGTTTTTAGGACCGATTACTCCACTTGGTGGATTGTTTATGATCCTGAGTTGGGGAATATTGATTTGGTATTTTGCGAAATTAAAAGTTTAATTGACTCAACTTTTGAAAAATAAAAGGAAATCTAAAATTAAAGATTTCCTTTTTTTGTTTCCTAAAACCTAAAATTCTCGTTCAGCCATTTCAGTTTATTATAACTTTTAAGGAATTTTGCTTTTAACTCTATGTTTTTTTCACGAGCTTCTATCAGCTTATTTTCCCGTGTGTTGATGAGAAAAAGCGAACTTTCTCCATTGCTGTACCGCATTTCTTCTGCACTTAGAAGTTTTTGGTAATTTTTTAGATTACTGTCGGCAAGATCAATCTGAAGATGATAATTTAAAACTTCATTTTTATAAGTTTCAATCTTTGTCACAATTTCCCTTGTTTTCAGCTGCACATCTTGCTGGTTTTGGGCGATCTTCAGTTTAGCAATCTGATAATCTGCTCTAGCCGCTCTCTGAAAAATCGGAATTTCTAATTTTATGCCGTATTGAAAGTTATTATCAAACAATGGTAAATATTCTGCCCGGTAATTTTCTTTATTAAAAAAGTTGTAGGTAAAATCTATTTTGGGGAGAAAGCTTTGCCATTTAAGCCTTCTTTCACTTTCAAGAATGTTTTCTTTCTGAAAATAATATTGCAATGACGCATGATTATTAAGTTGTTTAGATTGTACATCTTGCACCAAAAATTCAAAATCATTGTATCCGCTGTGTTCTTCAAGACGTGTTGACGGGAAAATAAGTTGCGAAATTTCGTAGATTTCCTGATTATCTTTCCATAAATAAAGCTGTAAATCTTGTGTGCTCTTCACAAAATTAAGATACGCATCCCTTTCCTGAAGCTGGAAACTCTGCAACTGCGAAGCCGCTTCTACAGTATCAATCGCAGGTCTTTCGCCATAGTTGTACGTTTTTTTTGTGAGCTCTAATCTATCTATATTAATTTGTACCGATTTTCTTTGCAATTCATAGATTTCATAGTTTTTCACCCATTCCCAATACGTATTTTCAGCTTCCAGAAGAAGTTCGTTCGTCAAAACGGTTTGTTCTGCTTCTGTCATTCTCAGAGCAAATTTTGCCTGATCCAGCATTGCTCTGCGTTTGTCATAGAGAAGATTTTTGGCAAGCGGAACTGTAATTCCAAACTGAGCTAAGCCACCTCTGGTATCGCTGTTGTTTAGTTTTTCTCCATCCAAATAATTATATGCTCCGTTGATATTGATTCCGTACCATGTAGGAATATCCAGTTCAATATTTTTTTGCTGATAATATTGGGTACCATCAATATTTTTCTCGCCAAGCTTTCCTGCCAGCACAGGATCAAAATTCCCTCTAGCTCTGGTAATTTCTGCTTCTGCAATTTTATTCTGAAGCTGATATTTAAAGGCCAGCGGATGGTATCTTTTTACAATCGCAAGAAATTCCTGATGAGAAAGCTTTAAAGAATCTTGCCCGAAAGAAATCTGAAAAAGCAGCAACAAAACAACTGTCGTCCAATTTTTATTTAGATTTTTCATTTGCAGCAGATTTTTCCGTTTTCACTTCATAATAATCCGGCGGAAAACCATTGATATTTCGCCATAATTCGTACCAAATAGGAACATCATTTAAAATAGCAATTCCTTGCACTCCGGTTCCTATTTTTATTTTCGGAGGCCACTGTTTTTCATTTTTATCTTCTATTACCAATGCCTTGAAAAGTCCGTTGGCACTGATGTTATTTTCGACAGCAATTACTTTTCCGGCGAAAGTTCCGTAGCTGGAGTTGGGCCATCCTGAAAATACAATTGCCGGGAAACCGTCAAAAATACACATTACTCTCTGCCCTTCTTTCACCAAAGGTAAATCGACAGGTTTTATGTAAATTTCTACTGCATAATCGATTTTATTAGGAACAATGGTAGCTATATTTTCGCCGTCTTTCAGAATTTCTCCGATTCCGGCTTTATTAATCTGCACAATCTGCCCGTCCTGAGAAGCTAAAATAAAGTACAGCCCCTGTCTAGCTTTATAATTGGCAACTTGGTTTTGCAATTTGGCAATTTCGCCATCACTTCCTTCAATCTGTCCCATACTTTGGAAACGTTCACCCTCTATTTTACTGAGTTTCTCAGTATAATCCTGAATGGTTGCATTTTGTTCGATGCTCACATTCATAATTTCTTGTCGGGTTTGTGCTACTTTATTTTCGGCAGAAGTTTTTTTAGCCGCCGCATTTTGGAAAGATACATTCCTTTGTTGAAACTGCGTAAGAGAGACTAATCCTTCATCATACATTTTTTTTTGCCTCTCGTACTGATCTTCGCTCAGTCTCAATTCGTTGTTGGCAGCTGCAAGTTCTGCTTCTTCACCGGCAAGTTTATTATTGAGCTGACTTATTTTAATTTTCAGCTGATTAAGTTTCAAATCTCTTGAAGAGTTGAGAGCGTCAAGCTGACTATTGGTAGTTCCTACTTTTGCCTGATAGTAATCTCGAACTCCTTTTTTAGCATCAACCTGTTGCTCTGTTCTTTGCACCAAAAGAGGATCCAGATAATCTTCTTTCACTTCAGAAAGTTTCAGTAAGGTATCTCCTTTTTTTACATAGTCTCCATTTTTCACATTCCATTTGATGATTCTTCCGGGAATGGGAGAATTGAGCTGTTGTGGTCGCTGATCTTGATATAATGTTGTGGCATTACCTTTTACCTTGATATTTTGAGTCCATGGTAAAAAGAGAACAATAATTCCTGCCAAAAAGATGAAAAGAAACCATCTTTTAACTTTGGTTTTTTTATTGATCTGATATATTTTGTCGTATGAATGAATTTTCATTTTTAAAATCTTTGATTAAACGATTTCTAAAGTCCCGTTTTGAAGATGAAGACGCTGGTCTGCAAGCTGCATCAAATTCTGATCCTGAGATACGATAATCACAGTAGTGCTCTTTTTAATCTTGTTGAGATACAGCATCATTTTGTTTCTGAATTCGTCATTCATTCCATCAAGCGGATCTTCCAATACAAGCAATCTTTTGTTCCCCAGCAATGATCTTAGAAGTAGAATTTTCTTTTTCGAGCTGAATGAAATTTCTGTATCTGTCTCACTAATTTCTGTGTAAAATCCTGAACTAAACTGACTGGAAATATTATCAATTCCGATTTCCTCGGCAAGATCAAGAATACTTTCAGGACTGATGTTTGTGTTGCCAAGAATAATATTTTCCTGCACAGTACCTTTAATGATCGTCATATCTTCCAGATACAGACCGATTTGATTTCTCAGTTCTGTTTTATTGATATTTTTTAATGGAATTTTATCAAAAAGTACAGATCCTGAAGTAGGCTCATAAAAACCTGTAATCATATTAAGAAGAAGCGATTTACCAGCTCCTAACTTTCCGGAGATTACTGTAAGCGTATTTTCAGGAACTTTAAAATTAATATTGTTCAAAATACTCTGATGTTCGTTAAAAGAAAAGTTTACCTCTTTAAATTCTATTTCCAGACCTTGATAATTTTCTTCCAAAACAATCTCGCCATTATTCTCTTCGGGTAAATCTGTTACTTTATTCAGTTTTGCCAAAGCTGCAATCACATCATAATAACTTTCTAAACTGATAATTAATTTTTCTACAGCCGACATGATACTCAAAACCACAATTTCAGTTGCGATAAATGCCCCGATATTCAGTTGCTGATTGATTAATAAATAAGTTCCTATCACCAACATTACGAGCGTTATGATCACTTTAAAAGCAATAATAGTTTTGTACTGCACCACCAAAACACGAAAATGAGAAGTTCTGAAATCGAGATAACCCACCACACGATCATCAACCCCGGAAAGATGCGCATCAGATTTAGAATTGATCTTAAATGTTTTGATAGACGCTGCAATATCCTCGATCCATGATGCCACTTCATATTTTTTTTCGCTTTCTTCCAAACTAGATTGGATACCGCTTTCCATTGTAAATCTGAAGATGATAATCACACAAATAATGACAAGGGCACCAAAAACCAAAAACCAAGGATGATAAAATGAAAGCAGCAGAATACCGAAAAGGATCTGAATAATCGCTGTAGGGATTTCCAGAAGTATTTTTGAGATTCCCTTCTGCAAATTTTGGGTATCAAAAAAACGGTTGACAAGTTCGGGAAGATAATATTTTCTGGTATCGCACAGATTTACTTTGGGTAATTTTTCTGCAAACGCCAAAGAAAATTCGACAAATATTTTCTGCTGTATTTTCTCAATAATCTGCATTACTTTTAGCCTGAAATATCCTACCAACCAAGTTCCAATCACCACAAAAATGATCAATATGTAGATAGAAGTCGCCATCGTGGCTCCCATTACAAAACTCACGATGGACTGTATCCCTAGCGGTACACTCAGTTGCACCAAACCGTTCAAAATTGCATAAAAATAAATATTGGTAACGTCTTTTTTCTCTTTGGTAACGTACTTGAAGAGATTGTAACCGTGCTGTTTTGGAGTAGTTTCCATTGAATCTTTATTTTATGAGACTAAAAGTGATGTATCGCAAATATTGTAAAACATACTTTTTATGTTCTATTTTATCTAAATGATTATCTGTAAGCTTCGGCAAATGTTCGCTGAAAAATTGCTGATTATGTGCAGTTTCCAAAAGCGTACTCGCAAAAGACAACGGATAGGGAAAATCTGGTTTTGCTTCGGAAATAACCTGACCAAAAAAATTACACAGACTTTTTAAGGGATTAAAAACCAAATCTTTATTGATCTCATCAACTTCTTTCACCAAATAAGATTTGCTGCTTTCTGCAATGACGATGGTATGAAGTTTAGACAAGTCATAGTCTTCTATTGCGTTTTCGTAGTTTTCCTGATGCGTAATGATGTTTAAAAGTTTTTCGATTTTCTCCTGTGAATCTTTTATTTCAGAAAGACGAAATTTTGAAATCAGCTCAAGATAAGACCAATACCAATTGAGAATATAGGTCAATAATTTATGTTTAGAAGAAAAATACCTGTAAATGGTTGCTTCTGTCGAACTTATTTTTTGCGCCAGTTTTTTGAAAGTAAAATTCTCAAAACCCATTTCAAATATCAGATCTATTGAATTTTTCACGATAGATTTACCGATTTCACTGTTTTCCGGATCTCGGAGAAACAGGTTTTGGTTGACTTTAAATTTTAATTGAAATTCCATTTTTGTAATTTACCTATACAAAAATAAAACTATTATATTAATCAGCAATACACCTATAAAAATATTTTTAATATTACTAATAATAGTAATGCTATCATACTATGAATTTATTCTTTACTTGAAACATCTATAAGTCTCAAATCATAAAACAATATGATTTAATGATTTGATCAATGCAATTTTTGACTTTTTTAATAAAATATAGAATGACTTTTATGATGGTTGTAGAAATTCTATTCAATTTTATTATCTTTGTAAATATTAAAATTTAAAATAAATAATAAAAATAATATGAATCTTCACGAGTATCAATCAAAAGAGATTTTATCAAAGTACGGAGTAGCAATACAACGAGGTCACGTTGCAAACAACGTAGAAGAAGCTGTAGCTGCTGCAGAAAAACTGACTGCTGAAACCGGAGCTCAGGCTTGGGTTGTAAAAGCACAGATTCACGCAGGTGGTCGTGGTAAAGGTGGTGGTGTAAAGTTTTCTCCGAACATGGACAAATTGAAGGAGAACGCTCAAAACATTATCGGAATGCAATTGATCACTCCTCAGACTTCTGCTGAAGGTAAATTGGTAAATTCTGTATTGGTAGCAGAGGATGTATATTATCCTGGAGAATCTGAAACTAAAGAATTTTATGTTTCTATTCTTTTAGACAGAGCTGAAGGTAAAAACACAATCGTATATTCTACTGAAGGTGGTATGGATATTGAGCACGTTGCTGAAGTAACACCTCACTTGATCCACAACGAATTGATCGATCCTACTTTGGGTCTTCAAGGTTTCCAGGCTAGAAAAATTGCTTTCAACCTAGGTCTTGAAGGAAATGCGTTCAAAGAATTCACAAAATTCATCACTTCTTTATACAATGCGTATGTAGGAATTGATGCTTCTTTATTCGAAATCAACCCGGTTTTAAAAACTTCTGACAACAAAATTATCGCTGTAGATGCAAAAGTAACTTTGGATGGCAACTCATTGTTCCGTCACAAAGATCTTGAAGCATTAAGAGATACAAGAGAAGAAGATCCTATCGATGTAGAAGCTGGTGAAGCTGGTCTTAACTTCGTAAAGCTTGACGGTAACGTTGCTTGTATGGTAAACGGAGCTGGTCTTGCAATGGCAACTATGGATATTATTAAATTATCTGGTGGTAACCCTGCAAACTTCCTAGACGTTGGTGGTACTGCAGATGCTGCAAGAGTACAAACTGCTTTTGGAATAATCTTGAGAGATCCAAACGTAAAAGCAATCTTAATCAATATCTTCGGAGGTATCGTAAGATGTGACAGAGTAGCTCAAGGTGTTGTAGATGCTTACAGAGCAATGGGTAGCCTTCCGGTTCCATTGATCGTGAGATTACAAGGTACAAACGCTGTAGAAGCTAAGAGATTAATTGACGAGTCTGGTCTTCCGGTACACTCTGCAATTACTTTAGAAGAAGCTGCAAACAAAGTAAAAGAAGTTTTAGCTTAATATTTAAGTTAATTTAAAATACAAATCCGTTTTCGAAAGAAAGCGGATTTTTTTGTTCCAAATTTTTCACAAAAAAAACCATTTAAATTATTTTTAAATGGCAAATTGGAAAATAAACTTCTCATCATTAAGTTACGAAATGTGTTTCTCAATCATTTCAAAACTCGGTATATCTTATTAGTAGTGTAGCGATAAAAATTAAAATAAAAACGAAGAAAAGCTATTTAAAGAATAAGTTTTCATGGTTATTAGTTTGCACAAAGGTTCTAAATTATTTAATATAAAAAAATACCACTTAAGGCGTATTTTTAAGAAAAATTAACTAAATTCAATTACTAAATCACCATTATGAAAAAAACCGAGGAAAAACATCCGCTCATAGACGTCTGGAATATTTATCCCGGAAACCGAAGAAGTGATAAAATATTAGAGAAACCATCTATAGAGCGTATTATCGGAGAGATGTTTGCTATCGGAGAATACTATTATTACGTCTTAAATCTCAACAACAGTACTGTTACGAATCATCACGAAAGCATTCTCAAAATTCATGGGTTAAAAAACTACCCCTTACACCTTAAAGAACTCATTGATCTTATTCATCCGGACGACATTCCATTTGTGATAAAAGCCGAACAAACTGTGGTCAATAAAATTCTAGAGATTGGTAAAGAATTTCAATTATATTTAAAACCAAGCTACTGCTTCAGAATGAAAACGGCAAAAGGAAATTATGAGCTTTTTCATCATCAGGCGATTCACACTTTTGAAGACGAAGATCATCATTTAGTACAGTCCATCAACATACACACCAACATCCAGCACATCACAAGCGAGAATTCTTATACCGTTTTGATTACAGGAATTGAACCAAGAAAAGATTTTTATCAGATTAAAATTAATCAAAATTTGCTTTCATCTTTAACACATGAAAACAATCTCACAAAACGAGAAACCGAAGTTTTATCATTCATTGCCAAAGGTTATTCAGGGAAAGAAATTTCCTCTATCTTAATACTTTCAGAACATACCGTTCGTACACACAGAAGAAATATTTTAAGAAAAACTAATTGCAGGAACAGTAAAGAACTGGTGAAAAAAGCTTTTGATTTTGGATTGATTTAGCATGATTTAAATTTAAAACTGACAAATCTCACGATATTATTTCGGCGTAAAACTTGTACTTTTATCATCAGATGGAAAAGACAAATTTACAACCCAGATTTAAAGATTCACAACATTTCAAAGACTTTTGGACAACAGGAAACGGAAAGCAGCTGATTGATCTTTCAGCAGCAGAAGTCAACTTCAAGAACTTTGACAAATTTTCTCATTTCTTTTATCATGTAGACGAAATTGGTGATGAGGTTGTAAAAGATGTTTATTTCACAAAAAAATACAGCGAAGCTTCAAGAGAGATTGAAAACTACATCAGAAACGGAGTTTCAGAAAACGATCATGTTCCGGAAAGTGTAAAAAAACTTTTTCGGCAAACACAAACCCTACCCGATTGGCTTGATTTAAATTTAATTAAAAAAGGTGCTGAACTTTGCATGCGCTGCAATCTGGATTCTCTGATTTCCCTTCGTGACTATTGCCTGATCGGCGGTTACGATTATGCTTACCTCAATAAACCGCTCATCGTGACCGAAGCATTAAAAAAAGGTGCCGTAAAAAGACTCTCGGAAACTTTAGATTTTTGGGTAAACGTAACAAGATATGATGCTTTAGAAATCCATAAAAAAGGTTATGAATTTGCAATTAAAACAAGACTCATTCATTCCTACGCCAGACTTTCTATTAAAAAACATTATAAAAACTGGGATACCCAAAACTGGGGCGAACCTATCAATTCCTGGGACATGATGGCGACCTACATTGGTTTCAGCCTGGTATTTCAGCACAGTCTTCAAAAATTAGGAAACATCATCTCTGAAGAGGAAGAAAAAGGCCATTTCCACCTTTGGAAATACGTCGGCTATCTTTTAGGAATTCCCGAAGTGCTTTTACCAAACAATAAAAAAGAAGCAACAGAATATTTTTATCTGTGGACTTCCATTCAGCCATCTTCAGACAGTGATTCGGTTTTACTTGCGCATTCTTTATTGAACGAATCGCTGGAAAATCCGATACTAAAATATGAGTTTCAAAGAAAAAATTTAAGGTATCTGCATATTTGCTGCACATGGTATTTATTGGGTGATGATGTTTGCAAAAGACTTCAGATTCCTGATGTGCCTTTCAAAAAAGGTTTCCCTACTACGAAAAGAATCATCAATAAAATATACGATTCTACTGTAAGCCGTGAAGCCAGAATTAAAAAAGGAAATAAAGATCAGATGAAGGTCTTGTCAGATTACCTAAGTATTACCCAGAATTCGAATTTTCATTAATTTTTTCAGGAGCTTAATCCCGCTTTCACTACTCGCTTTTCTATTTTTCGGCGGCGGCTTTGCCGCCGCCGAAAAATAGAAAGAGCTCAAACAGGCCGTTCAATCGGGGCTAAAAACCACCCATTTTCGGCCTTCGTCCGAATCCCGCCCATCCAATGAAGAAAAAACTCAGGGTATGGAATCTCTTCATTATAATTGATCGTTTAGTCTTTAATATTAATCAAAAACTTTATCATTTTTTAACGCTAAAAACAATTTCCAAGAACAAATAATATTAGCTTTTGAATTTAAAATTATGTAATTTTGATAAATTATTTTAATACGATATGAGCAACATAGATGATAAGAAAAAAGCACTTGCATTGGTGCTTGATAAACTAGATAAAACATACGGGAAAGGAACGGTAATGACGTTGGGAGATAGTGCAATCGACACTACAATCGAAGTTATTCCTTCCGGATCATTAGGATTAGACATCGCTTTGGGCGTTGGCGGATATCCGAGAGGAAGAATTATTGAGATCTACGGACCTGAATCTTCAGGTAAAACAACTTTAACTTTACACGCAATTGCAGAAGCTCAAAAAGCAGGCGGAATTGCAGCATTTATCGATGCCGAGCACGCTTTCGACAGAGGTTACGCAGGCAAACTAGGAATCGATCTTGAAAACCTTATTATTTCTCAGCCAGATAACGGTGAGCAGGCTTTGGAAATTGCTGATAACTTGATCCGTTCAGGCGCAATCGACATTGTAGTCATTGACTCTGTTGCTGCTTTGACTCCAAAAGCGGAGATTGAGGGTGAAATGGGAGATTCTAAAATGGGTCTTCACGCAAGATTGATGTCTCAGGCTTTGAGAAAACTGACTGCAACGATTTCAAGAACAAAATGTACCGTGATTTTCATCAACCAATTGAGAGAAAAAATCGGTGTAATGTTCGGAAACCCTGAAACAACAACGGGTGGTAACGCTTTAAAATTCTACGCTTCAGTAAGAGTAGACATCAGAAAAGCAAGCGCACCAATTAAAAATGGTGATGAAGCTGTTGGAAGCCGTGTGAAAGTGAAAATTGTAAAAAACAAAGTCGCTCCACCTTTCAAAATGGCTGAATTTGACATTATGTATGGTGAAGGCGTTTCTAAAACCGGAGAAATCTTGGATACTGCAGTAGATATGGGAATTGTGAAGAAAAGCGGTTCTTGGTTCAGCTACGGTGAAACTAAATTGGGTCAAGGCCGTGATGGTGTAAGAGATTTGTTGAAAGACAATCCTGAACTGGCTGAAGAGCTTGAAAATAAAGTAAAAGAAGAGATTATCAACAACAAAAAATAATTTGTTTTGATTGAAATACAAAAGACAGCTGAGAGGCTGTCTTTTTTTGTTTTTAGACGAAAGACATCCTTATTCTGGGATAAAAATGCCAATCTGTCACTTTTCGTTCAATGGTATTTCTTTTGAGAATTAATAATCAAATTTAAAAATTAAAAAAAATGACAAAAGGAAATATCAATGTTTCGGTGGAAAATATTTTTCCGTTGATTAAGAAATTTTTGTACAGCGACCACGAAATCTTTTTAAGAGAATTAATTTCAAACGCAACCGATGCAACTTTGAAATTGAAACATCTGACCAACATCGGTGAAGCACAAGTTGATTACGGAAATCCGAAAATCGAAGTTAAAATCGATAAGGAAAACAAAAAACTTCACATCATCGATCAAGGTTTAGGAATGACTGCCGAAGAAGTGGAAAAATACATCAACCAGGTTGCGTTTTCCGGAGCAGAAGAATTCTTAGAAAAATATAAAGATTCTGCGAAAGATTCAGGGATTATCGGGCATTTTGGTTTAGGTTTCTACTCTGCTTTTATGGTGGCAGAAAAAGTGGAAATTATTTCTAAATCTTTCAAAGATGAGCCAGCCGTTCATTGGATCTGCGACGGAAGTCCGGAATTCACCTTAGAAGAAACGACTGCTAAAACCGACAGAGGAACTGAGATCATCCTTCACATTGCCGAAGATTCTACAGAATTTTTAGAAGAAAATAAAATCCGTGAATTGTTAACGAAATACAACAAATTCATGCCAGTTCCAATCAAATTCGGAACAAAAACAGAAACACTTCCTTTACCTGAAGACGCTGCAGATGATGCAGTTGCTGAAACAGTTGAGGTTGATAATATCGTTAATAATCCTACTCCGGCTTGGACGAAAGCTCCGAGTGAATTGAAAGACGAAGATTACAAAGCTTTCTACCACGAATTGTACCCAATGCAGTTTGAGGAGCCATTGTTCAATATCCATTTGAACGTAGATTATCCGTTCAACTTGACCGGAGTTTTATATTTCCCGAAACTAGCGAATAATTTAAACATTGAAAAAGATAAAATTCAATTATATCAGAATCAGGTTTTCGTAACGGATGAGGTAAAAGGTATTGTTCCGGACTTTTTGATGTTGTTGAGAGGGGTGATTGATTCTCCAGACATCCCGTTGAATGTTTCCCGTTCATATCTTCAGGCAGACGGTGCGGTAAAGAAAATTTCTTCTTACATCACGAAAAAAGTAGCCGATAAAATGGTTTCTTTAATCAATGAAAACCGTGAGGACTACGACAAAAAATGGAACGATATCAAAATTGTTATCGAATATGGAATGATTTCTGAAGACAAATTCTTCGAAAAATCTGACAAATTTGCATTGTACCCAACAACTGACGGAAAATATTTCCTTTGGAATGAATTAGAAGAAAAAATCAAACTAAATCAAACCGACAAAGACGGAAATTTAGTCATTCTTTACGCTACAAATGCTGACGAACAGCACTCTTACATTCAGTCTGCGAAAGATAAAGGATACGAGGTTATTCTTTTAGATTCACCGATTGTTCCGCATTTAATTCAAAAACTGGAATCTACAAAAGAGAAAATTTCTTTTGCAAGAGTAGATGCAGACCACATCAATAATTTGATTAAAAAAGACGAGCCGGCAATTTCTAAATTAAATGAAACTGAAAAGGAAACCTTAAAGAAAAACGTTGAGGAGTCGATTAATGACAAGAAATTCACAGTTCAGCTGGAAGATTTAGACAGTAACGATGCTCCGTTTACAATTACTCAGCCTGAATTTATGCGTAGAATGAAAGATATGCAGGCAACCGGCGGTGGAGGAATGTTTGGAATGGGAAGTTTACCGGAAATGTATAATTTGGTCGTGAATTCAAACAGTGAATTTGCCACTAAAATTTTGGCTAATGAAAATGCTGATGAGAAAAGTTCTCAGATTAAGTACGCGTTAGATTTGGCGAAACTATCTCAGAATTTACTGAAAGGAAAAGAATTGACAGACTTCATCCAGAGAAGTTACAAGCAATTGGAAAAGTAAATTAAACTAACTTATATTGAAGCTCGAAACGATTTAGTTGTTCCGAGCTTTTTTATGAAAAATTAATCGTAGAAATAGTAAATTCGGCTTTGCTTAATAAAAAATGAATTTTGGATTTAGCTTCGCTAATCGGAATTTTTTTTGGTGTTTTTTCTTGCTTACCATAAAGTCCAAACATAAACTTGAAAACCTACTTTTTGCTTTTTTTCTTTTTGCAAATGTCATAGATGCTATTTTTGAGACATCATATTCCTAAAAATCTCATCAACCTTGAGGTTTTTTGTTGGGGTATCTTCTACTTGATTCCTGCATCGTTTTATCTATACTCAATGTCGGTTTATTATTATATTCTTTGACAGTTATGGTAAGGCTTTCTATCAATGTGGTAAAAAGAGGAAGCTGTAAAAATATATCAAAAAAATATTGAATTAAATTATAAAAATGAAAATGGGAAACAAATGCTTTTGGAAATTGAAAAGGAAATGAGTAAATAAAAACCGTTCTAAAATGTAATAAAATCATTATGTAAGCTGTCTTATAAATAGAAAATCAATCATTTGTAAATGAAAAAACTAAATCTATTCATTCTTCTTTTTTTATCACTCCATACTTTTGCACAAAGTATAAATTCAAATGTCGATGAAATCATTGGTCGTGAAATGAAAGAAAGAAGAATTCCCGGATTGCAGTTAGCTGTTGTTCAAAATGGAAAAATTGTATCAAGCAAATCGTACGGTTATGCAAATATTCAAGACCATATTTCTGTCAAAAACACGACTATTTTTCCCATTAATTCTAATACAAAAATTTTCACCGGTGTTTCTGTCATGCAATTGGTAGAACAAGGCAAAATAGAACTCAATGCGCCTATCAAAAAATATCTGAATGATTTACCTTCAGAATGGCAAAATATAACGGTTGACCAATTGTTGACGCATATTTCTGGTTTGCCAGAAATCCTACAACTTCTTGACCCTCTCACAGGTAACATTGGTCCGTTAAAAACCGAACAAGCCATTTGGGAAAAGCTGAAAACACTTCCTTTAGAATTTAAAACAGGCGAACAATTCAGTTACAATCAAACCAATTATTATTTATTAGGAAAAATTATCGAAAAAGTTAGTCATCAATCATTTGCTACTAATTTTGAAAATCAACAATTCAGAATCGCAAATATGAAACATACATTGTTTGGGGATTCCAGAGATTTGATTCCGCAATTTGCACCTACTTATCGTTACAGAAATTTATTTGACGGCAAAAGAACTGATGATAAATTGGTAAATAATTATACCGAATTTCCTGATTTTACAAGAACCGGAGCGGGAATCAACAGTACAGCTGAAGATATGGCAAACTGGATAATTGCTTTGCAAAGTGGTAAATTATTTCAAAAATCTGCAACATTAGATTTGATGTGGTCACCAAGCAAATTCAACAATGGAAATCCGACCAACTGGACACGAGGTTGGGGAATTGCAAAATTTAGAAAAAACCACAAAGCAATAGGAATGTCTGGTGGAAATAGATCGGCTTTGTTGATTTATCCGGATGATAAACTAGCAATAATTGTTTTGACCAACTTAGGTGGAAGTGCTCCTGAAGATTTTCTGGAAGAGATTGCAGGATGTTACAATGCGGATATTTTAGAAGCCGATCCTTTAACTTTTTTGAGGAAAAACCTCCGAGAAATTGGATTTGATAAAGCTATTGATTTTACAGAAAAGACGAAAAAGAAAAATCCCGAATTTGATCCACAAGAAGTAGAATTAAATAACTGGGCTTACAGAATGATGACAAATAATCAGCAAACTGAAGCTTTAGAGATTTTTAAGCTTAATGTTCATTTATTTCCAAAAAGCTGGAACGCTTATGATAGTTATGGCGAAGTATTATTAAAAACAGGAAATAAAAATAAGGCGGTCGAAATGTATAAAAAATCGGTTAAGCTGAATCCTGAAAATGAAAACGGAAAACAAATGCTTTTGAAGATTGAAGAGAGCGTGAAAACGAAATGATATTAGTGATATATTGATTAATACTGATGCTTTTCAAAAGTTTCGGCGGCACCAGAGGTGCCGCCGAAAACATTTTTATATCGTAATAATATTCACTTAATGAAAACTTCAATCACTTTCACTACCTCAGCAGGTTTCTGTTATGAATTGTTACTTTTTATACCGAAATACAACAATTCATTATAAATAAGTTTACAACTCCTCCAACGGATTCCAAAATAGCTTTTTGAAATTCTTGACTCTAAAATTATCAACGACAATTCCTTCAACTTCCAATCTCGACTGAAATTCAGGAACTGACAAAGTTCCAGAGCTCGAAATTACACGATGCGCAGGAACATCTTTTGGGCAGCCACCCATCGCTTTACCTACATGACGGGAATGGTTCGGAAAACCAACCGCTTTTGCAATTGCTCCGTAGCTAGTCACTCTTCCTTTCGGAACTAATTTTGTGATTTCCCAGACTTGTTGTTTGAAGATCTCGTTCATTGGATATTTTAATGATTAAATTTATGAAAAATGTTTTTGTTTTGATGGTTTTTCGGCTGATGGAGATTCTAAACATTAAGATTTTTCAGTTATGAAAATTCATTAATTTTTTAATCTTTATTTTTAAGGAAACAACAAGTTGATTCTGCTTAAATTTAGTAAGAATTTGAAAATATTTTTGCTCCGTAGGAGCAATATGTTTGTAGATAATAATTTAATTATCAATGGGGAGCTCCGTAGGAGCGCAACCTGGCGCAGAACGACTTTTTATATCCTTGTTTCTTACTATAGTTTTACAAATTTCACTACCTAAAAATTTAACAAAATATTACCATAAGTTAATACCACACAGGCATCATTGTTGTAAATTGAAGCAATGAAATAAAATATAAATATTATGTCAAATTTTAAAGGAAAAGTAATTATCGTTACAGGAGCAGCAATGGGATTAGGTTTTGCAGCAGCAGATTCTTTAGCATCAAAAGGAGCTGATTTAACTTTGGTAGATTACAACGCAGAAGCTTTAGAAAAAGCTAAGGAAGAATTATCATTAAGGTATCCTGAAAGTAAATATTTAACAGTCACTGCAGATGTTTCTGTAGAAGAAAATGTGAAGAACTACGTAGACCAAACGGTGGAAGAATTCGGAAAAGTTGACGGATTATACAACAATGCAGGAATTGAAGGAAAACAGGCGCCTTTGATTGATTATGACATTGAAGTTTTCAAAAAAGTAATAGACATCAATTTGTTAGGAGTTTATTACGGAATGAAATATGTAATTCCTGAACTGCAGAAAAACGGAGGCGGAAGAATTGTCAACGTTGCTTCTGTCGGTGGAATCAGAGGGGTTTTAAACCAAACTGCTTATGTTGCCACAAAACATGCTGTAGCCGGAATGACCAAAAATGCAGCTTTGGAATATGGTAAAGATAATATTCTAACGAATGCGATTGCTCCAGGCGCGATTTTAACACCCATGGTCGCTGAAGCTTTTAATCAGGTAAATCCTGCAGATCCGAAAGCAGCTGAAAAAGAATATGCATCAAGAAATCCTACCAGAAAATTGGGAGATCCTAAAGATGTGGGAAATTTAGTTGCCTATCTTTTAAGTGATGAGAACGGTTACGTTTCAGGACAGGTGATTGCCATTGATGGCGGAGAATCGAATATGTACGGAAATCCGTAGATGGCTCTTAGCTGATGGTCTCTGGCTTTTGGTTCTGAAAATTATGAAAATTGTCTTCATTTATTGGGGACAATTTTTGTTTACAGACCGACCAAACTTCCAACATCTAGCTTCCAGACCTCTTAAACAAAAATGCATGATTTTTGAATTACATTCTATCTAAATCTAAAAGTTATGAAAAAATCCATTTTCAGATTGCTTAATAAAATCAATAAAGCTGTACTACCAAAACTAAGTGATAAAGACCCAACGAAACTAACCAAAGTGCAGAAAGGAATTCTTGCGTACCGTTATTTTGTGTTGACTAACTCTTTGGATTAACAAGCTTTGCGTGAGGGATATGGAGGGCGCGGGCGAAGCACGCGGTGCAAAGCACCGGAACGAAGTGGAGCCTGTAGAAGCCCGACCCGAGCCTTGGGATTGCCTTGGAGAGGGGCACGCCCTTGTTGAAAACATGAATTTCAGAAAGAATTTTTCATTGATAGACAAAAATATATCAAAACACTTTAGTCCATTCTGGCAAAAAAAACGTCCCAAAAATTTGGAACGTTTTATATAACTTCAAGCTTCAGACTTCCGTCTTTCCACTTTATTAATTTTCTAAAATATAAGAGAACATCAATGGTGCACAGATGGTCGCATCACTTTCAACGATAAATTTCGGCGTTGTGATATCCAATTTCCCCCAGGTAATTTTCTCGTTCGGAACTGCTCCAGAATAAGAACCGTAAGAAGTCGTAGAATCTGAAATCTGACAGAAATATGACCAGAACGGAATGTCATGCATTTCCATATCCTGATACAACATTGGTACTACACAAATCGGGAAATCTCCTGCGATACCTCCACCAATCTGGAAGAAACCAACGCCTTTTCCTGCTGAGTTTTTCGTGTACCAATCAGCTAAATATGTCATGTATTCGATACCAGACTTCATGGTTGTAGCCGTCAATTCACCTTTAATACAGTAAGAAGCGAAAATATTACCCATAGTAGAATCTTCCCATCCCGGAACTACGATTGGTAAGTTTTTCTCAGCCGCAGCAATCATCCAAGAATTTTCTCTCGGAATTTCGTAATACTGCTCCAAAACTCCAGAAAGAATCATTTTGTACATGAATTCATGCGGGAAATATCTTTCACCTTTTGCTTCAGCATCTTTCCAGATTTCTACGATATGCTTCTGCAATCTTCTGAAAGCTTCTTCTTCAGGAATACAAGTATCCGTAACTCTGTTCAGACCTCTTTCCAACAGATCCCACTCATCCTGAGCCGTTAAATCTCTATAATGAGGAACTCTTTCGTAGTGAGAATGCGCCACCAAGTTCATCAAATCTTCTTCAAGGTTTGCTCCTGTGCAAGAGATAAAATCTACTTTATCCTGACGGATCATTTCAGCCAAAATCTTTCCCAATTCAGCGGTAGACATTGCTCCAGCCAAAGTGATCATCATTTTTCCGCCTTCTTTCAGGTGGGCAACATATCCCTTAGATGCGTCTACCAAAGCCGCTGCATTGAAGTGCAGGTAATATTTTTCTATGAACTCAGTAATCGGTTTGCTCATTATTTTATTTTTTTACAAAGATAAAATTTAAAAACGGAAAGTCGCAGCTGCACTTAAAGAAAGTCTGCTTAAACCTTCTCTTTCGTCTTCACCGAAATTCACTGTCGTACCATTGTATTTCATCTTGCTAAGCGTTCCGCCTGTTAATCCCAATTTTGGACCAATAAAAATTTGATTGGTAATCGCATATTGGTAAGCAAAATTCGCCTCCAAACCTAAATTAGAACCTGTTCCTTTTACAGAACCCGTTTTGGTGGTATAAGTAATCACACCCAGTGCTATATCGTAATACAATTTGTGTTTTGTGTCCTCTTTAAAATTTGAAAACATAAAAGCCGGACCAACAAAACTGATGTTATCTTTAGTGCTTACAAATCCGGAAACAGTACCTCCGTTAATATCTTGCACAGTCAGTCTTCCATCGCTGGATGCCATATAATTTGAGTATTTTATACCGATAGCACCATTTCCTTTTAAATGATAATATGCAGAAACATCTACATTTAAACCATTTTTCAGGCCTTTGATATAATCTTTTGTTTCTTTAGGAATTCCTGAAGGCATTTTTGCCAATCGCCACGCATAACCAACAGAGGGAATTATCGAAATTCTGGGTTCTGATTTTGCAGTTTCTTCCTGCGCTGAAAATAAAAATGGGATTGCGAATGCTCCCGACAGTAAAAGTTTTTTAAACATTGTCATCAATTTTCCGCAAAAATACTCTTTTTTCCAAATACTGAGAATTAAAATTTAAAACGTCTGTTTTCTTTTTTATTGGAATGCTGCTTTTTCTGCTCAATCCTTTTCTCTACCGAAGATCTCGTCGGTTTCGTTTTTGCCCTGAATTTTGGAATAATTAAAGCTTTATCCACAAGTTCTAAAATTTTCTCAATCGCAATTTTCTTGTTTTGAAGCTGCGTTCGGCTTTCGGAAACACTTAGAAATAAAAATCCATCCAGATTAATTCTGTTTTTCAGTTTTTCTGAGATTAAATCTTTCTGCCTCTCATTAAACAATTCAGACTCTGAAACTTTCCAAGTAACGGTAACAGCGGTTTCCACTTTATTCACGTTTTGCCCTCCTGCTCCGCTACTGCGGGAAGTTTTAAAATTTAGCTCTTTGGTAAAATCTTTCATTGGAATTTTAGTTGTGAATTTTCTTGTATATAATTTTTTTCACTATTAACAAATCGTAAATTACCTTCTATCTTTTCATTTGAATCTTTTTTAATCACCAATATACTTCTGTCATTTGAATTTATTATAATTGAATCTCCCGCCTCAACATTATACAAACATGTCCATGAATAAATTTCAGCATCACCATTTTTAATCGCATAAGGAAAAATATCTTTGTTATATGGATTAAATTCTTTTACATTGCTTACAAAATCTTTTAAATATATTATTCCAAAACAATGATTTCCCGAGTCACTCTTATCAGACACTACTCCATTGATCAATATATTATTTTGAAAAAAAGGTCGTTCATATTTACCCTGCATTTTAGCATCTTTTATACTACATTTAATCCAAAACACCCATCCGACAATTGCAACAAAAAACACAATTAAAATCTTAATTATCTCTTTTTTCATTTATTATTTTTAAAAGATTTAATCTTGAAATCTTACCATTGGGAGTTCGTGGAAATATATTAACAAAGATAATTTCTTTCGGTTTATGTAATTTTTGTTGATAGTTAATAGTTGATAGTTGATGGATTAAAGATTCAGATTCTTCGCCTTCAATTACTGCTATCAACCTTTGTCCCAGAATTTCGTCCTTCAAGCCTAAAAAAACAACTTCATTCAGAATTTCTTTTTTAACTAAAGCTTCCAGTTCTTCAGGAAATATTTTGACTCCTCCCGAATTGATAACGTTATCTGCTCTTCCTAAAAACCTGAATTGATTTCCTTCAAATATTTCAACCAAATCATTAGTCTGTAATTTTTCGTTATTCAAATTAGGTGCGAAAATTTTCATACAACCTCTTTCGTCTAAAGAAATAGACACCCCTCCAAAAATGGTAAAACAATCATCCTGGTCGGGATAAATCTCCTTCAATGCAATATGAGAAAGCGTTTCAGACATTCCGTAGGTTTCGTAGATTTTAGTTGAGGCATTAGAGTGTTGAAGTATTTGCGTAATTTTAGCTTTTAAAGATTCCGAAACGGCTGCTCCACCAATGATTAGATTTTTAATGAGGTAAATTTTATCCAAAGAATTTTCAACCTGCAAAGGTGTCATTGCACAAAAGTCAATTTCAATATCTAAATTTTCCAAAGGTTTTATTGATGGTTCGGTTATAATAAGATTTAATTTTCTCTCAAAAGCCCGCACCACCATCATTTTTCCTGAAATATATTCAACGGGAAGACATACTAAGGCAGTATCATTTTCTTTTAATCCTAAAAAATCACACGTCATTTTTGCTGAATTCAACATCTTCTTTTTCTCGATTTCAAATATTTTCGGAGTTCCGGTAGAACCTGAAGTCTGTACTTTTACCGTTTCAGAATCGGAAAGCCATTCTTCAAGAAAAAAAAATACTTTTTTTTCAAAATCAGTTTCCAGATGTAAATTATTAATTTCGAGATTATTGAAGTTGAGCAGCATATTTCCGACCATTTAAATGTTGTGTAAATTTAAAGAAAAATTAAAAAATGATTTGCGAATAAAGAAAAAAGCTTTAAATTTGCATCACTAAAACAAACAGACCCATGGTGTAACGGTAGCACTCTGGTTTTTGGTACCATCAGTTGGGGTTCGAATCCCTGTGGGTCTACAAACCATCCTTTTCTAAGGATGGTTTTTGTTTTTTATGAAAGTAAGAAAAATTTAAAATTTCTTTAATATTTTTTTGTCGGTAAAGAAAAAAATAGATACATTTGCACGACTAAAATAAAGAGACCCATGGTGTAACGGTAGCACTCTGGTTTTTGGTACCATCAGTTGGGGTTCGAATCCCTGTGGGTCTACAAACCATCCTTTTCTAAGGATGGTTTTTTCATGTATATAATTAAAAATAACCAAATATCTTTATCGTGTTCTATTGGTAATAATTGATAAAAATTTCTTCACTCATTGTTAAATTTACCTACTCGACATTCTTTCAGAGTTCCATATATCCTCAATTAAACATACCACATTTACCATAAATTCACACGAAAAGGAACGGTTGGCAAACATATTGCTCATGAAAATCAAACAAAGCTATTGTTAATAAGCCATCACAAACGAATTCACCATGGTAACACTCATTAAGCTCCAGGTTTTCAAGATATAAGACGATGTAAAACATACTAAACAGCGGTAAAAACTACAATTTTGCCATCATTAAATATTTTACATTGGTCTAAATCACGAAAATTTTGAAACTGAAATTCAATAAAAGAAAAATTCTAAGAGGTATTGTTATTACAATCATCTCTATTGTCGTTTTAATTATCCTGCTCATTTTAAGTTTAAGACTTCCAGCGGTTCAGAATTACGTAAAAGATAAACTGATTGTTTATTTAGAGAAAAAAATCAAAACCAAAGTAAGTCTCGACAAAGTTTATATCGGTTTCCCCAACAGTCTGGTGATGGAAAATCTGTATCTGAAAGGCCAGAATATCGACACACTTCTAGCAGTAAGAAAATTCGATGTCGGTTTAGATATGTGGCAATTGATGAGTTCAAAAGCTGATATTACATCGATAGATTTAGAAGGTGTGCGTGCGAATGTAGTCAGAGATCCAAAAGGAAAATTCAATTTCGACTATATTATTGACGCCTTTGCAACTTCTGAAAAGGAAGAAAGTACTTCTAAACCTTTCATTATTTCTTTAGATAAAATTAAATTAAAAGATATTGGGCTAACTTTCAATGATCAGCAATCTAAAAACGATATAAAAGTTTATTTCAATTCATTCGATACGAGAGTGAAAACGTTTGATCTTCAGAAAAATTCTTACGCCGTTAACGATATTAATCTCGATGGCTTAAAGTTAAAACTAAAACAGGACTTTGTAGAAGAGGTTTCTAAAAACGTTGAGGAAAAAGTAGATTCTCTCAACCAGAAAAAGCCTATGAAACTGGGCTTGAACGGAATTAAACTGACCAATTTCGATATCGATTACGGCGATGATAATTCAAAGACTTTCGCAAAAGTTTTGTTTAAAGAATTAAGCACAAAAGTAAACAGCATCGACCTTGAAAACAATGACTACAATATTGGAAATGTTTATCTGAGACAAGCAAACATCAATGCTAATTTATTCCTTCCAACAGAAAATGCCAATCCAAAAAAGGATCAGAAGCCTGAAGTTTCTACGGTTTCTGCGAAAGAAAAAGCGATGAAAGTTATTTTAGGTAAATTATTTTTGGATGATGTAAAAGTTGCATACAACAACACGGCTGTTGCTCCTACCCGCTCAGGAATGGATTTTAACCATCTCAATTTTGCTAAATTAAATCTCGACGTCCGAAATTTCAAAATGGAAAACAACGGTTTTGCAGGATCTGTAAAATCAGCGGAAATTCAGGAAGCGAGAGGCTTGAATGTACAGAAATTCAATACCGATTTTGTCTATGCTGAAAAAGAAGCCTATCTGAAAAATCTTTATTTACAAACTCCGAAAACAATTTTAAGAGATGAAGTTGTTTTAAATTACAATTCCATCGAGCAATTATCTTCAAATCTTGGAGCTGTACAAATCTCGGCCGACATCCGTGACTCTAAAATCGGTTTTTCTGATATTTTAAATTTGGTTCCAACTCTAAGAAATACGGCGCCATTTAATAAATATCCGAATGCAATTTTAAATGTAAATGCTTTCGTAAGAGGAACGGTAAATGATTTGGCAATTCAGAATCTGAAAGTTTCAGGTTTAGATCAATTGAAAGTTTTGGCTTCTGGAAAAATCAAGAATGCTATGAATCCTGATCAGTTGTATTTTGATCTGAAAGTTGCCGAAATTTCTTCTTCATCCAAAACAATCTACAATTTAGTTCCGAAAAATACAATTCCTAAAAACATTACTTTACCCTCTTTCTTCACGATTCGTGGGACTGCAAAGGGGACGACGCAATTGGTTGATACCAACTTACGACTGACTTCCACTTTAGGAAATGCTGCGATCATTGCAAAAGCCGATTTACGTAGAAAAAACAGAGAAACGTTTGACATAAAAGCCAATCTTCAAAGCTTACAAATTGGAAAACTGATTCAGAATAAAGATTTGGGAAGCATTACCGCTCAAATCAATGCAAAAGGACAAGGCTTCGATCCGAAAACAATGTCTGCGGTTCTTTCAGGTGACGTAAGGTCGGCGACTTACAACGGCTATACTTATCAGAATATGAATCTGAAAGGGAAAATCAACCGTGGCGCTTATGATATTGATTTAAATTCAAAAGATCCGAATGCCAATTTACATCTTGCGGCATCAGGAGTTTACAACGAGAAAAATCCGACGGTAAAAGTTAATGGAAATATTAACAAATTAGATTTAAATAAACTCGGATTCTACAGTTCACCAATGATTATCGCCGGAGCGATCGATGGCGATTTTAAAACTTTAGATCCCGATAATCTGAACGGATATTTGAATTTAAAAGACTTTGCGGTTTCAGATACGAAAGAAGTTTACCCAATTCAGGAAGTGAATTTGCTAGCAGTTTCAACGGCAGATTCTACTCAAATTAAATTCAATTCCCAGATTGCCGACGTCGAGCTGAACGGAAAATACAAACTGACTCAGATTTTTGGTGCGTTAATGCAAACCGTCAATCAATATTATCAGTTTCAAAAGCCTGGTGCTGCTCAGAAAATTGATGCCGGACAGTTTTTTACTTTTAATGCTAAAATTAAAAATGATGATCTCATCAGAAAATTTGTTCCCGAACTGAAAAGTTTTGAAACTATCAATATTAACGGAAATTACAATGCAGATTCTCAGCAAATCCTTTTAGATGCTCAGATACCTCAGGTTTTATATGGAACCAATACGCTGGAAAATACAAGTTTAAAAATCACCAACGAAAATCAGGCATTACAATATGACTTGAGTGTTGCATCATTAGCTAGCGAAAGTTTTGCGCTTAAAAAAGTAAATATCAATGGTGATGTTGCACAAAATATCATCAATTACAACATTACAACAAAAGACGATAAAGATGAAACGCAATTCCTTATTGCTGGAAATGCAAAATCAATGAATGACATCACAGAAATTTCTCTAAATCCGAATGGTTTAAAACTGAATTACATGGATTGGACGGTTGCTGAAAACAACAAAATTTCCATTTTTAGTCAAGGAATGGTGGCAGATAATTTCACCCTTTCCAATTCGGGAGCGGAAATTTCTTTACAATCTGAAAGCAATTCTCCGAGCAGTCCGCTGAATGTTTCATTAAAAGATTTTAAAATTGAAACCATTACCGAAATCATTAAAAAAGATTCTCTTTTAGCAAAAGGAACCATCAACGGGACGGCACAGTTGAGAGATTTAACCAAAAATATGACCTTCACTTCAGATATCAATGTTTCTGATTTGATTGTTTACGGAAGTCCGGTTGGAAATTTAGCCATTAAAGTCAATAACCAGTCTGCGAATCTTCTGAATGCAGATATTGCACTTTCGGGGAACAGCAATGATGTGAAAATTTTAGGAAATTACAATACTTCTTCGAGTACATTCGATTTAGATTTAAATATGAATCAGCTTCAGATGAAGACGCTCCAAGGCTTCTCGATGAACGCGATTACAAATACTGAAGGTTATCTTTCGGGGGATTTAAAAATTACCGGAACGACGACTGCTCCAAAGATTCTTGGAGATATTAAAATGAATAATGTCGGACTAATGATTTCACAAACCGGAAGTGATTTCAGAGGGATTAATGATAAAATAGGATTTACCAACCGAGGAATTGAGTTTGACGATTTCAAAATCAAAGACAAAGACGGAAATTCTTTAAATATAGACGGACAGGTTCTTACTCAGACCTACAGAGATTTTGCTTTCAATCTTGATCTGGATGCGAAAGACTTTAAAGTCGTGAATTCGGAAAAATCAAACGATGCGATGATGTACGGAATCTTGGCGATTGATGCAGCTTTAAAAGTAAGAGGAAATTTAGATTTACCAAAAGTTGACGGAAGATTAGCTGTTGCAAAAACGACAGATTTCACTTTTGTACTTCCGCAATCGAGCCCATCGTTACAAGAGAGAGACGGAATTGTAGAATTTATCGATCAGGATCAGGTAGCTTTAAATAAAACCATTAAAGCAGATTCTATTGACAGTCAAAGTCCGATAAAAGGATTAGATGTCAATGTAAATATTGAGGTTGATAAAGAAGCAAAAATGTCTATCGTCATTGATAAAGCTGCCGGAGATTTTGTAAAACTTCAGGGTGAAGCTGATCTGACAGGCGGAATTGATCCATCAGGGAAAACCACTTTAGTAGGTGTTTATCAGGTTGAAAAAGGAAGCTACGAAATGTCGGTAAGTGTTCTGAAAAGAAAATTCGACATTCAAAAAGGAAGTACGATTACCTGGACAGGCGAACCAACGACTGCCAATCTTGATATTACGGCAATTTACAAAACCGAAACTGCACCAATTGACCTTGTCGAACAGCAAGTTGGTGATGCAGACTTGAATCAATATAAACAGAGAATTCCTTTCAATACTTTACTGATTCTGAAAGGTGAATTGTTGAAGCCTGAAATTTCGTTTGACATTACAACAGATGAGAAAAACAATGCTGTTTCTTCGGCTGTTACAGAAACTATTGATGGAAAATTGGCTCAGCTAAGACAAGATCCGAATGAGATGAACAAGCAGGTTTTTGCTTTGCTTTTATTGAATAGATTCATTGGTGAAAATCCTTTCCAAAGTAATTCGGGAGTATCTGCAGAGACGATAGCGAGACAGAGTGTAAGTAAAATTCTTTCTCAACAGCTCAACAATTTAGCATCAGATTTAATCAAAGGAGTAGATTTAAATTTTGATTTGGAATCTACGGAAGACTACTCTACCGGTACGCAAAATACGAGAACCGACCTTAATATTGGTTTAAGTAAAAAATTACTGAACGACAGATTGAAAGTTTCTGTAGGGAGTAATTTCGGACTGGAAGGTGAAGCCAGACAAAACGAAAACACTACCAATATCGCAGGTGATGTAACTGTAGATTACAGCCTTTCAAGAGACGGAAGATACATGCTTCGTGCGTACCGTAAAAATGATTACCAAGTTGCGTTGCAAGGTCAAATTGTAGAAACCGGAGTTGGGTTTATCATCACTTTAGATTACAATCAATTCAGAGATATTTTCCGAAAATCGAGAAATAATCGAAACAAGGAAAATAGAGAGAATAAGAAAAAACAAGATAACCAAGTCGTAGAATTTAAGTAATGAAGATCAATTTAAATACATATTGTAAATATTTTTTGGCATCGGGAATGGCGGCGGCTGTGGTTTCCTGCAGCAACACCAAGTTTCTGAAAGACGGACAGATGCTCTACACCGGAGCCGAAGTAAAGATTGAAAATGACACCCTTCCAAAAAAGAAAAAGAACGAACTGAAAGTTGCTCTCGAAGAAAATCTTACGCCAAAACCTAACTCATCTTTTCTTGGATTAAGACCAAAGCTGTATGCTTACAATGCTACAAAAGAACCGAAAAAAGAAAAAGGTTTAAGATATTGGCTGAAATATAAATTTGGTGAAGAACCCATTTTGTTGGGAGATGTTGACAGAGAGTTTAACAAAGATATCATCGTCAATTATTCTGAAAACAAAGGCTACTTCAATGCAAAAGCAAAATACGATACGGTTTCGAAAAATAAAAAAGCACAGGTTATTTATACTTTAAATCCGGGAGCGCAGTATTTAATCAGTAATGTGAATTTTTTACAGGATTCGAGTTTAATCAATCAGGAAATTCAGGCTTTAAAAGAAAGAAGTTTATTGAAACCGGGAAATCCATTTGATCTTGATGTGATTAAAGCTGAAAGACAGCGAATTGATGACGGTTTGAAAGATAAAGGCTTTTACTATTTCAATCCTGATAACATCATTGTTCAGGCGGACAGTACAGTCACTAAGAACCACAAAGTAGAGATGATTGTCAAGTTAAAAGACAATACTCCAAAATTGGCTAAGGAACAATTTACAATTGATAAAGTAGTCGTTTTCCCTAATTACAATCTTCGTGATGCAAAAAAAGGATTATATAATATTCCAATGAATCCTGATTCACTGAAAGGTTATGAGTACAATGACATTTACGTAGTTGATCCTAAGAAGAAATTCAAACCAAGAATGTTTGACCGTGCATTATATTTTGACAAGGGAGACATTTACAACAGAAAAGATCATAATTTATCACTGAATCGCCTCATCAGTTTAGGTGTTTTTAAATTTGTGAAAAATGAATTTGTAGTATCAGATTCTTTAAATCATAAGTTTGATGCTTATTATGTTTTGACTCCGAGAGAACTACAGTCACTTCGTCTGGAAGCTTTGGGAAGAACCAATTCTGCGAATTATGCAGGAAGTGAATTAAATTTAAACTGGACACAAAGAAACTTTTTCCGTGGTGCAGAGCAGTTTAAGGCTTCTGTTTATGGTGCTTTCGATGTTCAGATCGGTGGACCTGCAGATGCCGAAAACATTTTCAGAGCTGGAGCCAACGCACAGTTATCCATTCCGAGAATTGTAGCACCCTTTACTTTTAATTCATCAAGTGCTTTTGTACCGAGAACGAATATTCAGTTAGGATATGAGTTTCAAAACCGTACAACTTTGTACACTTTAAATACATTCAATGCATCATTCGGATATCAGTGGAAAGAAAATGTAAGAAAAGAGCATGAGCTGAAACTGATTGACGTTTCATATATTGATCCGGCTAATGAAACACCAAAATTTTTAGCTCTAAAAGAAGGCAATCCTTATTTACAAAGAATAACAGAGCAACAACTTATTTTCGGACCAACTTATTCTTATACTTACTCGACAACGATGCTTCCTCGAAAAAACACATTCTATTATAAAGGAATGCTTGATTTAGCAGGAAATATTACAGGTCTTGTTACCGGAGCTAATGTGAAAGAAGGAAAAGAAAAAACAATTTTTGGAGTTCCGTTTAGCCAATATGCGAAGATTGAAAATGATGTAAGATTCTATCATAAGTTTACAGAGAAAACATCTTTTGCATCAAGATTTATTGCCGGAGTTGCTGTGCCTTATGGAAATTCAGAGCATATTCCTTTTTCGAGACAATTTTTTGTGGGTGGAAGTAACAGTATCAGAGCTTTTCGTGCGAGAACTTTAGGACCCGGAAGTTACGATCCGAGAGGAGAAGATAATACCAGAGCAGTTTTTGATCAGGCAGGTGACATAAAATTAGAACTGAATGCAGAATACAGAGCTAATCTTTATAAATTCTTAAATGTTGCCGCATTTGTAGATGCCGGAAATATATGGTTAATTAATGATGAAATTAATGAAAACGGCATCAATACAAGACCGGGTGGAAAATTTTCAAAAGATTTTTTAAGTGAAGTTGCAGTTGGTGCCGGTGTTGGTTTAAGACTCGATTTTTCAATTCTTATTTTAAGACTAGATTTGGCTATGCCTTTGCGAGTTCCTTACTATGAAAAGGGTGAAAGATGGGCTTTCGACAGAATCAACTTTGGAGATTCAAGCTGGAGAAGAGATAATCTAATTTTGAATATTGCTATTGGTTATCCATTCTAAAAGGCGGATGGCTGATTCAAACTAGCGAATAGCTTTTGGCCTATGCAAGCATTTATAAAATAGTACAATCAAACATCAATAGGAACGGGCTTTAGCCCGTTTTTAATTTAATACAATTCAGTTGGCTTTAGCCAAAATTTATATGCGGAAGTTGCTTTAAAAAAATTGCATAAATTTCTTTAAAGGAATAATCTTTGCCTTAAACTTCAGAACAAATTATCTTCTCTCTTGTGAGGATAATTACAACCAAATCACACCTATTAATATTCAAATTTATGCTAAAAGAACTTAAATTTTTCTGGGAAACCGTAAAAGAAACCTTTACAGAATGGAACAATTCTTCTGCAACCAATGATTCTGCAAGCTTGGCGTATTATGCAATTTTCTCAATTCCGGGTTTGCTCATTATCATCATTTGGATAGCCGGAAACGTGTTCGGTGAAGAAGCTATTCGAGGACAAATTAGTTCACAGATTAGCGGATTAATGGGCCAGGATGTTGCCAAAAGTATTCAGGATATGATTGCCGGAGCTTTAATCGATAAAGAAAATATTTTCATGAAAATTGTAGGAATCGGGTCATTGATTTATGGTTCCACTACCCTATTTTTTCAGTTACAGAAGTCTTTGAACAACCTTTGGGATGTAGAAGCTGCGCCAAAAAAAGCTTTGGTTAAATTTCTTTTAGACCGAGCCAATTCATTGGGAATGATTCTGATTTTAGGATTTTTATTAATGATTACGATGGTTTTATCTTCACTGATTGGGTTATTTAATGATTTCATCACCAGATATTTTGGTTTGGAAACATATATCATTGTAGAGCTCATTAATTTCACCATCGGTTTCGGGATTGTGGTTGTACTTTTTGCTTTAATGTTTAAAGTTTTACCAGACGTTGAAATCAGCTGGAAATCGGTTTGGAAAGGTGCGCTATTGACCGCAGGATTATTTACTTTAGGTAAATTTTTATTGAGTCTCTACTTTGGGCAATTTAAACCTACCTCGGCTTTCGGAACTGCGGGAACAGTGATTTTGATTATGATGTGGATTAATTATTCCTGTATGCTGGTCTTCTTTGGAGCCGAATTTACAAAAGTATATACTTTAAGAAAAGGATACAGAATTGTTCCTTCAAAACACGCCAAATGGAGCAGTGCAAAATTGTATAGAGATAGTCAGATAGAAAAAAGATAAAATTTAGTAATACTGATAAATATTTCATACATTTTAAGTTTATTATTATTTCACAAGTGTATATTAATTTAAATTATAAAAAATAATACATTTGTAATAAAAACATCATGATAAAGAAAAAATTATCTTTTATCTCCATACTTATTTTTATCTGTTCTACAATAATATCTTGTCATACTGAAGAATATTATTCCGAGATTAGACATGTTTATGACAGTAATTATCCAACAAGTTCAAAAAGAATTTCAATACAAGACAGCAAACACAAATCAAAATTATTAGTAGAATTAGAAAATTCTAAAACAATTATTAGAAAACTTAACCATAATATATTTGGGAAAAATATAAGCTATAAAGAAGGGTTTTGGTTCGATACTGAACAAATAATATACATTGAAAATGGGCCTCAATTACATACTTATACTTTTAGTTTTTATCGGGAAAACTACAGTAATGAAGATCCTATTTCTAATCTATTGTTCGTTCCTACATCAGAAGGAACATATGCTAAGTATATTGTTTATTATAATTTTACAGAGGAAGAGCAAAACATTTTAAGAAAAGGTGGTAATGTAGATACAAAAGGTAAAATGTTGTCAGTTTTTATTGATGGAAATAAGAAATATAAAACGTGCGTCATGGATGTACAAAGAAAAGTTAACAAATAATTAAAATTTTAGAAGCCTATATATTATTAGTATAAAAAAATCCTCCCGAATTAGGTAGTATCTCACTAACTGTGTAAGTTAAAAAGTTATTCTGTAAAATTTTGAGCCCTTATAGCTCAAAAAATTTTACGGAAATAACTTTTTATTATTTTTAACCATTACATAGTTATGATCGACAAAGAAGATTTACTAAACAATAAGGATTTCTACAAATCCTTTAAGAACGGGGAAGATTTAACCTCATTCTTTAAAGAGCTGCACAAAAAAGCAGTAGAACATATGTTGGATGCTGAACTTGACAGCCATCTGGATAATTCAAAACACGAAAAAACCATTAATGGAAACTATCGGAACGGACACGCAACCAAGAGGATAAAGTCCTCATTCGGCGAATCAGAAATAAAAGTTCCCAGAGATAGGGAAGGCAGTTTTGAACCAGCATTAGTTCCAAAGAGACACAATATCATCGATGGTTTGGAGAACATTATCATCTCATTTTATGCTAAAGGGATGAGTGTAAGTGATATTGAAGAGCAAATCAAAGAAATGTATGATTTTGACGTTTCGACTTCCACCATCTCACGAATCACCAATGCTGTTGCCAGCGAAGTGGTTGCCTGGCAGAACCGACCATTGGATGAAGTATATCTGATTGTCTGGATGGACGGGATTGTTTTCAAGGTTCGTGAAAACTCCAAGGTCATCAACAAAACCATTTATTTAGCCGTAGGACTCAATCGTGAAGGTAAAAAAGAAGTTCTCGGGATGTGGCTCGGAAAGAACGAAAGCTCCAGCTTTTGGATGAATGTTCTGACCGATTTAAAAGCTCGTGGCGTAGAAGATATTCTCATCACTGCTACCGATAATCTGAATGGATTTACCCAGACCATTCGCTCGGTTTTTCCGCAATCTCAAACCCAAATCTGCGTAGTTCACCAAATTAGAAATGCATGTAAATATGTTGTCTGGAAAGATAGGAAAGAATTTTCTGCAGATATGAAACACATTTATACTGCCCCCACAAAAGAAGCGGCAAAAGCAGCTTTGGACGACTTTGCAACCAAATGGGAAAGTAAATATCTCTATGCAATACAATCCTGGAGAACTCATTGGGACGAATTAACCGTCTTTTTTGAGTTTCCAATCGAGATTAGAAAAATAATTTACACGACCAATTTAATTGAAAATCTAAACGGGAAAATCCGAAAATACACCAAAAACAAAATGTCTTTCCCTACAGATGATGCAGTTATAAAATCTGTTTATTTAGCATTGAAAGAAGCAACTAAAAAATGGACCATGCCCATCCAAAATTGGGGATTGATTTTAAACCAATTTATGCTTATTTTTGAAAATAGGCTCAGATTATAAATCTAAGCCCTAACTTTTTAATTTACACACTTAATGGGACAGTGTCCCGAATTATCAGGAGGATTGATTTTTACATTCTGTTGACTGTTCCTATTCCAAGGAGTGACAAAGATTTTTTTATGATTTGTGCTGCGAGATTGGATAAATTCAAACGGAATTGTTTTAAATTTTCATCCTCCAATTTTAAAATAATATTGCTTTGATAGAATGAATTGTAAGATTTAACTAAATCATAAAGATAATTAGCAACCAAAGCCGGGCTCAATAATTCAGCTGCTCTTTCAACAACAGATTTATAATTTGCTAATTGCATAATTACTTCTTTTTCATGCTGATTTAATTCTACCTCAGCAATTTTTCTATTCAAATAATTTGCCTTCGTCAATAAAGACTGAGTTCTTGCATAAGTGTAAAGAATAAAAGGACCTGTATTTCCATTAAAATCAATACTTTCTTCAGGATTGAAAAGCATTTTCTTTTTCGGGTCAACTTTCAGCATAAAATATTTCAATGCAGCCTGACCAATAATCTCGTACGAAGTTTCTTTTTCTACGTCACTAAGACCTTCTAATCTGCCTTGCTCGATTGCTTTTAATTCTGCTTCATTATGCATTTCCTGCATCAATTCATCTGCATCTACAACAGTTCCTTCACGAGATTTCATTTTACCATTCGGAAGTTCGACCATTCCATAAGATAAGTGGAACAACTGATCTGCCCATTCATACCCTAATTTTTTCAAGACTTTAAACAAAACCTGAAAATGATAATCCTGTTCGTTTCCTACCGTATAGATTAATTTCTGAAGATTATTTTCTTTAAAACGCTCAACCGCCGTTCCCAGATCCTGCGTCATATACACAGAAGTTCCGTCTGAACGAAGCAAAAGTTTCTGATCTAAACCTTCATCCGTCAAATCACACCAAACCGATCCGTCTTCTTTCTGATACAAAACTCCTTTATCTAAACCTTCCTGAATAAGATCTTTTCCTAAAATATAGGTATTGCTTTCGTATTGAACCTGATCGAAATCTACGCCAAGTCTTTTATACGTTTCACCGAAACCTTTGTAAACCCATGAGTTCATTTCGTTCCAAAGATTTCTTACTTTTTCGTCACCATTTTCCCAGTCGAGAAGCATTTGCTGAGCTTCTTTCATCAAAGGTGCATCTTTTTTTGCCTGATCTTCGGAAACTCCTTTTTCAACTAATTCAGTGATTTCTTTTTTGTATTCCTGATCAAATTTGACATAATAGTTTCCTACAAACTTATCACCTTTCACCTGATCAGTTTCCGGAGTTTCTCCTTTACCAAATTTCTCCCATGCCAACATCGATTTACAGATATGAATTCCTCTGTCGTTGATAATCTGACTTTTAATCACATCATAACCAGCCTCTTTTAAAATCTGAGCCACAGAAAAACCTAACAAATTATTTCTGACATGTCCTAAGTGAAGTGGTTTATTGGTATTCGGAGAAGAATATTCCACCATTACGGTTTCATTTTTCTTTTCAATGCTTGAAAATTGTTCTGAAACAGTTTTAAATTGATCAACGAAAAATTGATTTTTAACTTTTACATTTAAAAATCCTTTTATTACGTTGAAACTTTTAAGTAATTCAGTTTGTTCAGTCAAAGCCTGTCCCAATTCTACTCCAATGCTTTCAGGGTTTTTCTTTAATTGTTTCACCAAAGGAAAAGTAACGATGGTAAAATCGCCTTCAAACTCAGTTTTATTCTCCTGAATCTCGAGTTGTATATCTTTCAACTGATAGACATTAAGGATAACCTCTGCCAGTTTCTGTTCTATGATATCTTTAATATTCATTATTCTAATTTGAAGTACAAATATACGGAAATAAAAAAACCGCACTAAGGCTAGTCATGGTCGAAAGATTATTCTTCCGACTTTTTATATTGCAATGTAAAAAAACATATTTAATTGACTGATTATCAGTTGTTTAATTTGTTTTTGTCATAGGGATTTTGTACATTTGTAGCTGAGAATCAATTATTTATGTCAGTTTTTAAAGATCATAAAACATCACTTAAAGATGTTCTAAAATTTATCCCCGAAGCACTTTTGAGCCATCTTTCCGCCAGTACCAAAGTAGATCATTATAGCAAGGTTCTGCATGGCAAAAAAATGTTTTACCTGCTTTTGTTTTGCATCTTTGATAACGAAAAATTAAGCCAGAGAACTTTGGAGGATACTTTTAACAGCAGCGGATTCAAAGCATTGTTTGGCTTG
Organism: Chryseobacterium sp. C-71; assembly: GCF_020911865.1. Lineage (NCBI taxonomy): Bacteria > Pseudomonadati > Bacteroidota > Flavobacteriia > Flavobacteriales > Weeksellaceae > Chryseobacterium > Chryseobacterium sp. C-71. The sequence goes on along the minus strand of NZ_CP087131.1, from coordinate 3,135,258 downwards.
GGAGAAGAGGAAAAAGTACGCAGGAGTTCAATTTCAGAGCGGCTTTCAAAAATCGATCCTAATTATTTTAAAGAAATCTATGAGCAGATGTATGAACGATTTTCAAGTTATTATAACAAATCTGAAATCGAAAAATATAATCTGATCAGAGTGGACAGCACAATCGTTGCCGATACCTGTTTAAAACTTAAAGAAGGAATCGATCAAAAAAGTGGAAAGAAACTGGCGAAATTTAGTTTTTGACTTTGTCGAACCACTTCGTTAGGTTTCTTTTGATGGAATTTTACCGTCGGCAGTAGAGATTTTCACGGGACAAAAATACTCTGCAGAAGACAACGCGCTCGCTGAGGCTGTTCTCAGCCAGGTAAAAAAAGAAGAGCATCATGATAATATTTATGTCATAGACAGAGGGCTGCAGTCTACAAGAACGATGAAAGATTTTGAAGAAAAGTCTCTGAAATTTATTATTCGTTCCAAGGAAAAAAGAAAATTTGAAGAGATTACATCTTTTATTGAAAAAGAAACCCCCGTACAATGGAATGATTGGGAAGTTATTAAAGACAGTAAAGTGAAGCTGTACACCGGAAAACCCATCCAAAACAAACGTGGAAATATCCATCATCGGGAAGAAAAAGTGGAAACAGATTTTCGATTGGTGGTCATCAAAAACGAAAAAACAAGCAAAGAATTTTGGTTTATAACCAACGAGTTTGAACTTTCTGCCAAAGAAATCTCAGATTATTACCGTAAAAGATGGGATATTGAAGTATTCTTCAGATTCATGAAACAAGAGCTGAATTTAAGTCATCTTGTATCGCTGAATAAAAATGGAATTGAAGTGATGATCTACATGACAATGATCGCTTCTATGCTACTCCTTATTTATAAAAAAGCAAATGATTTAGGCTACAAGACTGCGAAAAGACGTATCACCATGGAGCTTTGCGATATGATTACTGCAATTTTAATCGTTTTTGCAGGCGGTGATCCTACCAAGGTTTTCAAAACATAAAAATAAAAAAATGGTCGGAATTTCTTCCGACCATGACTACATTAAGGCGGTTTTGATATGAATGTTAAAAGTGATTAAGTATTAATTGATGTCCCAAAAAAGTTTGGTTGTAGCTTTATCTCCTCCAATTGCACTTGCAGCAGCAGAAACATTGGCATTATTAGTTACATACTCCTGATCCGAATATGGCATCCTATAAGGAATCCCTCCAATATAAGACGAAGGCGGAGCTGTAAGTACAGGATTATCTAATCTTCTTGTAAAGTTCCATGCTGCAAATGGGTTATTCCACATTGCTATCCACCCTTCATAACCGATTGATTGTTTCCAATTAGTTGCGTTATAAGGATTAGCTGCTATGTAAGTTGTAGCATCAGAAGTACTCAATCCGTTTTCTAACATTGAAGCAGTAATTGCATCTGCATACAAACTTGCTGCTGTTCCACCACCTACACTATACCCTCTTTGAGCCGCTTCAGCTTTTAGAAAAAGTACTTCTGTGTAACTAAATAAGTTTGCCGCTGCGTTTCCTGTTAAAAAAGTGGGATTCACATGAGAATTATTAGCAAAAGAGTTTGAGGTTCCATATGTACCACCTTTATATATACCTCCTACTTGCGTAAAGTATGCTGCTCTTCTAGGATCAGATTTAGTATTCATTGGATTTACCATAACATTAGATGGAATATAGTCATTTCTACCCGATGCTACTAAATCATCAAATAAAGGATTAGTAAAAGTATTTCCATCAAATTTTAAAGAATAAGAATCTGATGTAGAAGCCAAGACACCACTAGCGATAGCACTTTCTGCTACAGTTTTAGAAGTTGAAGGATCAACATCTGCTAGATTTATTGCCAATCTTAATTTAATAGAATTAGCCAATTTAATCCATTTAGTCATATCTCCTCCATACACAAGATCTTCAGGATAGCCCTCTTTAGTTGAATGAATTTTAGCAATTGCTACATCTAACCTAGAAATCAAATCTAAATATATTGTTTTGGCATCATCATATTTAGGAGATTTTATTGATTCTGCTTGCAAGGCTTCCTTATACGGAACATTGCCAAAAGTATCCACAATATTTTCCCAAGTAAAAACAGATGCTATTTCCAAAGTGGCCCATTTATTATCAACAACTTGAGGATCAGCATTAATTTCTGAAGGAAGATCTTTTTTTGCTTGTTCAAGAGGAGCCAATGTATATACATACATTCTTCTAAAGTGATTTCTAGGCTGATTCCTCGTAATTAAATTATAATTTGTCTCTTGAGTATAGATAGTTTCCGTCCATTGTTGCGTAAAAAAACGATAGTTATTAAAATTTACGCTCCCTGTGTACATATAATAAAATCCTTGATACATACTTGTTGCCAGCATATTTCCAGATGGCACGCTCGAAGGATGTTTAGGATCCTCATTTAGAGATGTTATATCACTTTCACACGAATTGAACATTAATAGTGAAGCAACAACTCCTCCTGTGTATAATATTTTTTTGAAATTTTTCATTTTAAATAGTTTAAATTTTAGAATTTAAATGTAAAGTTTACTCCAAGCTCTCTTGTCGTAGGTACAGATCCTACTGATGATCCATAAGAATACAATCCACCCATTTGTGAAGATTCTGGGTCAGCATAAGGAAGATTTTTATGAATAATCCATAAATTTCTACCTACTATAGATATCTTAGCATCATTAATAAAAGTATTTACTAAAAGGCTTTTTGGTAGTGAGTAAGTAATACTTGCTTCTCTTAATTTTACATATGAACCATCGTAAACAAATCTTTTATCAGGAGCTATAGCATAACCATCATATGGATTATTACCGTATTCGTTGGGATCAATTGCGCTCGTGTCTACAGGGGTAGAATTTTGTTGTCCATTTGGGTTCACTCCTGCTAATACAGGTACGCTGTTTCTATATCCATCAACAGCTGTTTCCGGAAAAAGCCCACTAGCAAGTCCATAATACATATCTGATGAGAATACATCTCCACCATGACGAACATCAATTAGAAAACTTACAGAAAAATCTTTATATCTAAACGAATTTCTAAGACCACCAGTCCATTTAGCCTGCACATTACCGATCACTTTACTACTTTCTGTTTGATACAAACCAGTTGCAGGATCAACAACTTTTTCTCCGTTTAAATAAACATAATCACTACCATAAATATCACCCCATTGATTACCTACTGAAGCAACTATAGACGCACCTCCTACTAAACCTACTAACTGATACACCTGAAGGCCATCAGCAAGTTCAACCACTTTACTTCGATTCCTTGCCCAGTTCGCATCAATTTCCCATGAAAAATTACTGTTTTTTATCGGACTTATTCCTAAATGTAATTCTAGTCCTTTATTATTTATCTGTCCTGCATTGATAGCAGCTCCTAAACTCCCAGAACCCGCTGAAATATCAGGTCTAATCAATTGATTTACAGTTTTAGAATCATAATACGCACCATCAAAAATTATTCTATCTCTCAGAAAATGTACTTCTGTTCCGAATTCGAACTCTTTAGAACGTTGAGGTTTTAAATTTGGATTATTTAGAATTGTTTGAGGTCTGTAAATATTTACATTTCCATTACCTGTATTAAAATATCCAGCTGTATAATAGGTGTAATTTAATTGATACGGATCAGCAGTCCCACCAACTTCAGCGTAATTCCCTCTGACTTTCCAAAAATTCATAATTGATTTTTCAGACTTTAAAAGTTCCGACAATATCAAAGAACCAGAAACAGACGCATAAGTAAATTTATTATTACCTTCTGGAAGAGTTGAGCTTACATCTCTTCTAATCGTTCCATCTACATAAAACATTTTGTTGAAATCAAATGAAGCAGTCGCATATAAACTATTTGTTTGGGTCGTAGCTTCATATTCTACAGGGTTTAAAACCGGAGCTTTAGAATTATCTAATGAGTAATACCCTCTTTTAATTAAACCTCCCTCTGTTGATGCTTCTAAAGTACTAAGATGATTTCTTCTAACATTCCCTCCTGCGATACCACTTAAATTTAACCAAGAAGCTAAATCATATTTATAGTTCGCAAATACATCATAGTTAGTTTCACTTCTTTTCAAATCATATCTGTGATAACCGGATCCAACAGATTTACCTGAAACACCAAAATTTTGAGGATAAGATCCCGGAGCAAGTCTTCTCTCAAAAACTAAATTAGTATTATCATAGCTTAATTTTCCTGTAACATTAATATGACTATCTACGTCGTATGTAAGCTGTGCATATGAGAATGTTCTTGTTCTATCGTCAGTAGAGTAATTTTGATATCTTTGAAAATAAGGATTATTCCAAAATGCAGGAGTTGCGTCATCGTCTGCCGATCGGTTCCAGGTAACATTACCATAATTGTTTGCTAACGTAGGACTGCCTACATTGTTAAAATATGCATTTTTTAATGCCTCTACATCCACATTTGTTTGCCACCATTGTCTAAAACCACCAACAACATTATCATTATAACCTGTCTCAGTTCTACCTGTAGTTCCCTGAAGGGTCAAAGTAGAATAAACGGTTGCATGCAATCTCGGATTTAAATCATAATTGATTTTAGTAGAAAGTGTATTTTTTCTTAAATCAGAATTTGGTAGTAGACCGTTAGAAATATTATTGTCATAAGTTAAATTAAAGTTAAAACCTTTACTTCCTTTTGACAATGAAATAGAATTTACAAATGACATTGGAGTTTCAAAAAACTTTAAAGGTCCATTTTTTGCCACAACCCAAGGAGTAGCTTTGTTGTAATTGGGAGATGTTGGATCAAAAGAATCCCATTGATATACAAGCAAATTTGGATTATATTCTGGACCCCAAGATGCATCTTCACCAAAATTGGCATAATCTAAACCATCTCCTGCACTTCCATAATAGAATGAAGGGTCATATCCTGCCCCATATCTTGTTTGATATTTTGCAAAAGTAGATTTATCAATAATTCCTCCTTGAACTGAAGAAGATAAAGTAACTCCCCAAGATTTGTCATCTTTTCCCTTACCATTTTTTGTAGTGATTACAATAACTCCATTAAGTCCTCTTTCCCCATATAAGGCAGATGCAGCAGCACCTTTTAGAACGTTTACTGATTCGATGTCTTCCTGATTGATATCTGATAAAGCATTTCCTAAATCAAAACCACCATTTTGAGTTCCGAAAGATGTCACAGAATTATCAACCGGTGATCCATCAATAACAATTAATGGGTTGGTACCATTAATAGATTTTACTCCACGAATTACTAAGTTAGCAGAACCTCCAAAATTAGAAGTAGTATTTACGTTCAAACCTGCAACCTTCCCTGATAACTGAGATGCTATATTACCTGTATTGGTTGTTCCGTCAAATAATTTATCTGCTTTTACTTCCTGAGATGAGTATCCTAAAGATTTTTTCTCTCTTTTAATACCAAGTGCAGTAACAACCACACCTTCGATTTCTTGTGTTTTTAAAGTATCACTCGGTCTTGTTTGTTGAGCTTGTGCAACCACAAAAGACGAGGACAGTACTACAAGTAGTACACCTGATGTTAATTTCTTCATATTAATACATTAATTTTGCGTTAACAAAGTTGTGAAACTTTTTCTTAAGAAACTGTTAAAAAAAGAAAAAATTATTATGAATAGAATAACAAATCATTTTTATTCTAGTTTTCAACCATCTAAATGTTAAAATTTTATGGAATTATTAAAAAAATGGTCAAATAATTATATCGAGGCAGGATGTGATGAAGTCGGCAGAGGTTGTTTGTGCGGGCCAGTAGTTGCAGCGGCAGTAATTTTGGATGAAAAATTTGAACAAAATCTGGTGAATGATTCAAAGAAATTAAATTTTAAAACCAGAATGGAACTTGACAGCTATATCAAAAATAATGTTAAAAGTTATGCAATTGCAGAGTTGCCCCCGTCTTTCATTGACGAGCATAATATATTGAACGCCAGCATCCACGCAATGCATCACGCACTAGATAAACTGACAATAAGACCTGAATTTATTCTGGTAGATGGAAATAAATTTCATCCTTATAATTTTATTCCGCATCAATGTGTAATTAAAGGTGATTCTAAATTTCTTTCGATTGCTGCAGCTTCAATTTTAGCAAAGAACTACCGGGATAAACTGATGATAGAGCTGCATGAAGAGCACCCAGAGTACGGATGGAATACCAACTTTGGGTACGCCACAAAAAAACACCAAGAAGCCCTGATAAAGCATGGTGTAACGAAATACCATCGGCAATCTTTCAGATTGAAATATGATTAATCACAACTGAGTGTGAATTATTATATCAGGAAATTTGTAAACTTAAATTTAAAATGATTCTAAATAAAAAGAGAAGCAATAAATTGCTTCTCTTTTCAGTTGTAATAAGTTATTTCTTTTTATTTCCTTGTTGACCTTGAGTTTTTTGCTGCTCCTGAGCCTTCTCCATCATCTCTCTCATTCGTTTCTGGAACTTGCCTTCTGCTTTTGGCTTTTCTTTGTTGGCCTGAATCTGTGCATGAATTTTCTTTTCATCCAAAATCACATACTTTATAACTAGGATAATCAAAATATTAATCGCATTCGATACAAAATAATACCAAGATAGACCAGATGCCGATGTATTCAGGAAGAATAAGAATGTAATCGGGAAAATATACATAATCACTTTCATATTCGGCATACCTTCCTGTTGTGGTTGCTGCATATTTCCTGAAGTCATTACAGTATAGATTAAGATTACAATAGTACACGCAATCGCAAATACACTTAAATGTTCTCCTAAAAACGGCACGCTGAATGGTAATTTAATTAAATCATCATAAGCCGTAAGATCTTTTGCAAACCAGAATCCTTGTCCTCTCAGATCAATAAAGTTTGGGAAGAAACGGAATAATGCATAGAAAATAGGAATCTGCACCAATGCCGGAAGACATCCTGCCATTTGATTAACTCCTGCTTTTCTGTATATTTCCATTGTAGCCTGTTGTTTCTTCATCGGATCTGCATCCTTGAATTTTGCATTGGCTTCATCAATTTCCGGACGAATTACTTTCATCATCGCACTCAATTTATGCTGCTTATACATAATTGGCGATAAGATTAATTTCACGATAATCGTCATTAAGAAAATTACCCAACCGGCCGATATTCCCCAACTAGCAATAATACCGTATAACCACATGAAGAAATATCGGTTCATTGCTCCGATGAATGACCAACCTAATGGTAAGATTTCGTCAAAATTTTTGTTTTCGTAAGAACTTAAAAGTTTTAAGTCCAATGGCATAAAATACCAGGTAAAATCCTGATTCAGTTCACTTCCTGACATCTGAACCTCACCTTCGTAGTCCAATTTTTTCAGATACTCACCTTCTTCAATAGATTCTTGATTACCCTTGCTTTTTGTAAATCCGTTTTTAGCTTCGATTACAGATGCGAAAAACTGTTGCTTTACACCAATCCAGTTTATCGTTTCCTCCGGCTCATCCATCGTGGTTCTACCGTCGTACTCATATTTCTTATAATTATCAAAAACATAAGAGAATTCTGAGTGAGTCTGCTCCTGAGCTCTACCTTTTTCAAGGTTTCTCACACTGTAATTCCAAAGAAAATCTGCTTTTGTGTCTGAAGTTACTTTTGCAAGACCCTGAGTTCTTACTTTAAAATCCACTGTATATTTATCTAATAAAGTATAAATAAACTGGATAACCGCCCCGTTATAGTTAGCTGTTAATGTTACAGCATTCCCTGCAACTGTGGGTGAGAAAACCAAATCTTTTGTGTTAACCGTTTTCCCAGATTTATCTTTAAACTGAAAACCGTAGCTCGAATTATTTTTAGTAATCAGATTAAGCGGAAGATCAGCCTTATCGGTTTTTTGATCATATGCTTTATATTCTAAAAGCTCAACTTTTGAAACCTGACCTCCTAAGCTTGAAAACTCAAGTTTCAGCTGTTTGTTTTCCAAATTTGAAACCTGAATTGCATTCGGAGTTACATTAGGATTGATATCTGCTGCCGGAGTTTGCTTTACGGGATTTTTTGCTTGTTCTGTTTTCTGTTGCTCAGCTTTCAGCTTTTCTGCTTCCTGATCATTTCTTTGGAAATAAAACATGAATCCGAAAAGGACCAAACATAAAACCGCAAAACTAATAATCTGACTTTTATCGAGTCCGTTGTTCTGTTGCATTTTATTTTAATTAAAATTTTTAAAATTTAAATAAGCACAGCAATGCCATACTTTTTGAGTCGACAAAAATACTGTTTTTTTATCAAAACTCTATACTATAATATGTTACTATATAATAAACTCAGACTGACAAAAATCAACCTGAGTTTATTATATAACGTTTGTAATTAAACAATTACTTTATCTCTTTTTCACAAGCCTTGATGAAAGCTCTGAATAAAGGATGTGGTGTAGCAACCGTACTTTTGTATTCCGGGTGATACTGAACCCCTACATAGAAAGGATGATCCTGCATTTCTAATGCTTCTACCAAACCTGTTTCCGGGTTTGTACCCGTTGCCATTAAACCGTTTTTCTCAAATTCTGCGATGTATTCACTGTTAAATTCATAACGGTGACGGTGTCTTTCAGAAATATGTTTGCTTCCGTAGATTTCATTTAATTTTGAACCGTTTTTCAGAGAACATTTCCATGCTCCCAAACGCATTGTACCTCCTTTATCTACAACATTCTTCTGCTCTTCCATTAGAGAAATTACAGGATGTTCTGTAGAAGTGTCAAATTCCATTGAGTTGGCTTTTGTATAACCTAAAACATTTCTGGCAAATTCTACAGTCATAATCTGCATTCCCAAACAGATTCCTAACATTGGAACTTTGTTTTCTCTTGCATACTGAGTCGTAAGAATTTTACCTTCAATACCTCTGTCACCAAAACCTGGAGCAATCAAGATACCACAAACTCCTTCTAAACTTTCTTTGATATTTTCTTTGGTTAAATCACCACTGTAAACCCATCTGATTTTCACTTCCGTTTCAATATCTGCACCGGCATGTTTAAATGCTTCAGCAATTGAAATATAAGAATCCTGAAGTGAAATATATTTTCCAACCAAAGCGATCTCTACAGTTCTTTTAGGATTCTGGAATTTCTTCACGAAGGTTTTCCAATCTTTAAGATCTGCTTCTTTGTCACTTTTTAAATCTAATCCTTTAAGAACTACATCATCAAAGTTTTGTTTTTGAAGATACATCGGAACTTCATAGATCGTTTCCAAATCTTTACATTCAATCACATTATCTAAAGAAACATTACAAAACTGAGCCAATTTTGCTCTCTGATCTTTTGGAATTTTATGTTCTGTTCTGCAAACTAAAACATCTGCCATAATTCCGCTTTCCATCAACTGACGTACAGAATGCTGAGAAGGTTTTGTTTTTAATTCTCCGCTTGAAGCCAAGTATGGCAATAAAGTTAAGTGAATCACCATAGAATTTTTCTCACCCAATTCCCATTTCAACTGACGAACAGTTTCGATGTAAGGTAACGATTCAATATCTCCTACAGTTCCACCGATTTCAGTAATGATGATATCGTAGTTCTGTTTAGAAAGAATTTTAATTCTTCGTTTAATTTCGTTGGTAATGTGAGGAATTACCTGAACTGTTTTTCCAAGGAAGTCTCCTTTTCTTTCTTTTTCGATTACAGTCTGGTAAATTTTTCCTGTGGTAACGTTGTTGTTTTGAGAAGTCGGAGCATCAAGATAACGCTCGTAATGTCCTAAATCCAGATCCGTTTCAGCACCATCTTCAGTTACATAGCATTCTCCGTGTTCATAAGGATTCAGCGTTCCCGGGTCGATATTGATGTAAGGATCAAGTTTTTGAATCGTTACATTAAATCCGCGTGATTTTAACAATAGTCCCAGAGAAGCAGAAACGATTCCCTTTCCCAAAGATGAAGTTACACCTCCTGTCACAAAGATGTACTTTGTATTCTTTTTACTCATTAGATTAGGTTTGTGCAAAGTTAGGGCAAAAAGAAATGCAAAGCAATTTTGTATTCAAATTTGATTGTGTATTTTAGTTATTCAAATTTTTAATAATGGAAATCCTAAATAAACTCGTGTATTTAAAAAAGGTCGAACTTTTATCTAAAAATGGGCTCTTGCTAAAATTTGACAATCTACACATTTGGAAAACTGACAGCCCTAATATCTATTTCACAGAACGTCATCACGATTATTATGAAGGAATTTTTATCTATTTTAAAGAGAATGTTTTAAATTATCACATGTTATTTAAAAGTCTAATTGGTGAGCAATTATACATTGAAATTTCTGATAAGTATTTAAATGCTTGGTACGCCGAATATTTCGACCATATCGAAGACAGAAACACAATAGATCATCTCGAAGAAATAGAAATTGTAGATTTTAAGTTTGAGAAAATAGAAAAAACTGCCACAGACTGGAAGTGGGAATATGAAAAATTAGAACACATATTCCTTAATCTTCTTGCTAAAAATTGATGAAAATTATATATAAAAAAGGTTTCCCAAAAAACTTTGAGAAACCTCCACCTAAACCAAATTATATATATGAAAATTATTACTGTTTTGCCAATTCAAAAAACAAACTAACCTCAACATCTTTTGCAACACCTGCTCCTGTCGGATCATATTTAATGTTGTAATCTAAACGGTTAACCGTAAATTTTGCTTGTAAACCTACAACTTCTTTTCCTTGTTGGTTTTTTGCTATACCACCGAATGTTACCGGAATACTTACTTCTTTTGTTACATCTTTTATGGTTAATTTACCTTTAAGAGTATATGTATTATCTTTTCCTTTTGAAACTGCTACACCTACAAATTTCATTTCAGGGAATTTTTCTGTATCAAAAAAATCAGCACTTTTCAAATGCTTATCTCTTGGCTCAACACCTGTATTAATAGATTCTACAGATACTGAAAAATTAAATTCAGCTTTATCCAAATTTGCACCTTCAGTTGATACTGTTCCATCAAATTTATCAAATCTACCCTGCACGAAACTAATCCCCATGTGCTTGATGTTGAAATTAACAGATGAATGCATGTGGTCTACTCGCCAAGTAGTCTGTGCAAATGTGAACATGCTTACCAATATAAACACAAAGCTTAAAAGTATTTTTTTCATTTTTAAAATTTATAAAGCAAATGTACACCAGAAAATTCAAAATATTCATTGATGTATGATAAGATTAACAATTTTTACGAAAAAATTTAAGCTGGATTTTTCATAATTTTACAGCATGGCAAAACTAAAAACAGCTTACTTCTGTCAAAACTGTGGTTCGCAATATCCGCAATGGACGGGGCAATGTAAAAATTGTCTTGAATGGAATACTTTGGTAGAAGAAATTGTAGAAAAAACATCTTCGAAAACTCCACCTTTTTCAAAATCAAAACAAAACGTCATCAACATTATCGAAGTTGAAGCCGTAGAAGAACCAAGAATAAAAACTCCGTCTGATGAGCTCAACAGAGTTTTAGGAGGTGGAATTGTTTTAGGCTCTGTCACATTGATTGGCGGTGAACCCGGAATAGGAAAATCTACCCTTCTTCTTCAGCTTGCCTTGAAAATGAAAAAGAAAGTTTTTTATGTTTCTGGTGAAGAAAGTGCTTCTCAGATTAAAATGAGAGCCGATCGTTTGGCAGATGTGAAAAACCCCAACTGCTTTCTTTATACAGAAACTTCTTTAGAAAAAATACTTCATGAATCTAAAAAGCTGGAACCCGATTTTGTAATCATTGACTCTATTCAAACTTTGCAATCTCAACTGATTGAAAGTTCGCCAGGAACCGTTTCTCAAATCCGCGAATGTTCTAATGAGATTATTAAATATGCCAAAGAAAATAATGTTCCTGTATTTTTAGTCGGTCACATCACAAAAGACGGGCAAATTGCAGGGCCAAAAGTTTTGGAACACATGGTCGATGTTGTCTTAAACTTTGACGGAGACAGAAACCATCTTTTCAGATTATTGAGAGCTAATAAAAACCGTTTCGGTTCTACTGCGGAAATCGGAATTTACGAAATGGTTTCGCAGGGTTTAAAGGAAATAAAAAATCCGTCAGAAATTTTAATTACTAAAAAATTTGAAGAGCTTTCAGGAAATTCTGTTGCCGTAACTTTAGAAGGAAACCGACCGATGCTTCTTGAAATCCAGGCTTTGGTAAGCACCGCTGTTTATGGAACTCCGCAGAGAAGCTGTACAGGATTTGATTCTAAAAGACTGAATATGCTTTTGGCAGTTTTAGAAAAACGAGCAGGCTTCCAACTGGGTGCAAAAGATGTTTTCTTAAATATTACCGGCGGTATAAAAACCGACGATCCTGCTTTAGATTTAGCAGTTGTTGCATCAATTCTTTCATCAAATGAAGATATTGCGATTTCTGAGCATTTTTGTTTTGCAGGGGAAATAGGCCTCAGTGGAGAAATTCGTCCGGTGGCGCAGGTTGAACAAAGAATTACTGAAGCTGAGAAATTGGGCTATGAAAAGATTTTCGTTTCAAATTTAAATAAAATTCCAAAGAGAAAATTTGGGATTAAGATTGAGGAAGTGAGCAAAGTTGAGGATTTTCACGAAAGACTGTTTTAACGTTAAATAAATCTTAAAATTTCATTAGTTTTTATATATATTTGTTATGAAATAATATTAATAAAACCAAATATGAAAACTTTAAGTACATGCTTATTCTTATGTTGTGCTACGATTCTGTTTGCTCAAACCAAAATTTTTCAAAATCAAATCAACGAAAGTAATCTGAGTGAGGAACAAAAAGTGAGTAATAATCTTGCTTCTACTTATATTTCAACAAAATACTATTCGCAGTCATTTTTTGATCTTGCGTCTGATTTGGAGATTAAATTACCGAATGATAAGATAATTAAAGCCAAGCTTTCAAAAACATTTAATTACAGCAACAAAAGCACATCGTACGTTTATTCTGTTGAAAACGAACCACAAAGCGAATTGGTATTATCAAAATATGATCATATCCTAACAGGAATGTATGCTTCGAGCCATGGGGAAAAAATTATTTTCCACCAAACTGGTCAAAATATATTCGCCGTTTCTTTGGTAAGCGAATCAGAACTTATCAATAGAGATTCTAAAAATGACTATATTCTCAATGAATCTGCGATTAATCAAAAAGTAAATGCAAATATATGTTTAGAATCTACACCCACCTGCCCGGCAACAACGATTGATGTTTTAGTTGTTTTTACTCCAGCAGCAAGAATTGCATGGGGAGGCATTGCACAGAGTAATTCTTTTGTGGCAACCGCAATTACAAATTTTAATACATCCCTTATCAATTCGGGGATTCCAAATATTACCATTAATTTAGTGTACTCCGGTGAAATTCCATATACAGAAACCGGAGATATTTATGTTGATTTGCCAAGATTCAGAAATAATAATGATGGATTTATGGACAGTGTTCATACATTAAGAACAACCTACGGTGCCGATCTTTGCGGACTGATCACTTCCACACCTACGAGTATATGCGGTTTGGGATACGTAAACACTAATCCGACAAACTATTCAAACACAACAGCCTTTACGGTGTCATTATTAAATTGTGCCGTATCTAATTATACATTATCTCACGAAATGGGTCATAATATGGGACTCAATCACGATTGGTATGTGGATCAAAGCACTACCCCTTGTAGCAATCTTCATGGTTACGTTAATCAGACTGCTGTTAGTTTAGGAACTTCAAGTACATCATCCCAAAGATGGAGAACAATGATGGCTTATAACGACCAATGTTCTAATGCTGGAATCAATTGTCCTAAAGCAAATCGATGGGCAAACCCAAGTGTAAATTACAACTCTGATCCAACAGGAATTGCAATAGGTAACCCTAATCCTTCGAATGAAGCATTTGGTTTTGCACGTTTCGCTTGTGTAGTCTCACAGTTTATGCCAAGTTCAAATTTGGGAACTTTTGAGATTAACAATAAAGAAGTAAAAGACTTCACCATTTATCCGAATCCTGCGAAAGAAGAAATCAATGTATGGATTATAAATGATGAGAAATATACTTTTAAAATTATCAATGTTTTAGGTCAAATTGTTTTAACAACTGATAAAAAGAGCATCAATCTTCGAGGTTTATCTTCGGGAGAATATTTCCTGAGCGTTTTTGATAATAAAAATTCTTTAGTAGGAAGTAAGAAATTTATTATTAAATAACCTGAGTTCGGTTTAAGCAAAATTTAAAAACAATTGACCATCATTTACTTTTTTTAAGTTTAATGATGGTTTTTTGGGGAAGAAACAATAAGCAGTTAAGCTCCCCAAAATATTCATCATAAAATTACTAACACTTCTGTGGCGAGTATGTTCCACTTGACAATGGTTCTTTAATTCATCATTGATCGTTTCAATGATGGCTCTTTTTCGGAGCAAAATTTTGTCTTCCATTTTCATAATATGATTCTTCATATTCTTACGAAGTTTAGTAAAAAGCTGGATTCCATCAGCAAAAAGCATTTCCCAAAGAGCCTTGGAAAGATATCCTTTATCGGCAAATAGTTTTCCAAAAAGCTGCTGCGTCATTTTTTTGATATGCTTTGGGTTTCTGTCATCAATATTTCCTTTCGTTATATAAAAGGATAAAAGTTCTCCCTTTTCATTACAAACCAAATGCAGTTTAAACCCATAAAACCAACCCATCGAAGATTTTCCTCGCTCTGCCAAACCTTTGAAAACTTTGTGATTGTGAATCCTTTGGTTTCTGCAAACTTTCAAAGTTGTGCTGTCCATAAAGCTGATTCCAGTACATTTACCCAGACATTTTTCTTTCAAAAATAAGGCAAAAACCACAAAGCTTCTTTGCTGAAGTTCTATAAATCTATTGTAGGAAAGGGCTTTGGGAAACAAATTATTCCAATAACCACAAACTATTTCCTGATAATAATGCTTAAATGTTTTGTGTGCACCCAGATGAAAACCAATCATAATCGTAATAATTTCAGAATCCGACATCATAGATCTTCTGTTTCTTCTCTTCTTTTGGTCGCCGAGCGCCTGAAATTTCATGTGTTTGATTTGGAAATCAAATTCTTTACAGAAATCATCAACTTGTACAAAAATATTTGTAATTTGGTCTTTCAAAATCATAAGCAATAGTTCGTTTAAATATTTGAATGTTAGATACTTAAATATACGAATTATTGCTTTTTATTGCAAATTTATTTTGTATTCTTATCCCGAACTCAGGTTAAATAGGTAACGATTACTGTTCTTAATCTTACTTAAATTTAAAAATACTTTTCCCACATTTAAAATTATTATCGAGTATAATCAAAGAAACTTATCACTTATCAAATTTAAAATCATAAAAAAACCCTTTCTAAAAATATTAGAAAGGGTTTTTTTTGTTAAACTTGTCTATTCCTGAAATAACGATACACAAAAAAGAATCGTTATGAAAGAACCAGTGGAATCGCTTTATGTAAAGCGTACACAGAAAGATTACAGTTTGAGTTTTAAAGTTCAGATTGTAAAAGCAATTGAATCAGGAAAATTGGGAATTACAGAATGTCGTAAGAAATATGCGATACAATCTCGTTCCACGATTGTCAATTGGCTTAGAAAATACGGTAACTTTGATTGGGATAATCAAATACCAAGTTCTATGCAAAAAACTCCTGAACAAAGAATTATGGAATTGGAGGCTGAAGTAAAACTGCTTGAGAAACAAAAAGCCTTACTCGAAAGACAAGCCTACATTGCCGATAAAAAGGCTATCTTTTTCGATATGATGATCAACCTTGCTGAAAGCGAATACCATATCGATATCAGAAAAAACTCCGCATCCGCACAATCAACAACTTCCGCAGAACAGAAAAAGAAACCTTAGTTTTTACCTGTGGATTGTCCGGATTGGATAGACAAGTCTATTATAGAAGTTTGAAACGCAGCACAGTGCGAATGAGCAAAGCTCAACAAGTGGTCGCATTGGTGGAAGAAAAACGTATACTACAACCAAAGATTGGCGGTAAAAAGCTGTATTTTATGTTGAAAGAACCTTTAGGAGCTCTGAATATTGGCAGAGATAAGTTCTTTGGTATTTTACGGGCCAATCATTTACTGATTGTTCCAAAAAGAAGTTATCACGTCACGACCAACTCCCACCACCGCTTTAGAAAGCACAGAAATATGATATTGGACTATCAAATCACTAAACCCAATGAAGTTTGGGTGGCAGATATTACTTACATCGGAAACAGAAAGAATCCGAGTTATTTAAGTTTAATAACAGATGCATATTCCAAGAAAATTGTTGGGCATCACGTTGCGAATAATTTAAATACAGAAAGCAGTTTAATTGCATTGAAGAAAGCTTTAAAAAATAAAAAAGTGAATTTAGAATCGTTAATCCATCATTCTGACCGTGGTCTGCAGTATTGCTCTAATGAATACCAAAGATTATTGGGAAAGCACAACATCAATTGTAGTATGACGCAAAACTCAGACCCCTACGAAAATGCAGTGGCAGAAAGGATTAATGGAATTTTAAAACAAGAATTTGATATTGATAAATACGATATGGAAACAAAATTAAGAAGAAGGGTTGTAAATGAGTCAATTCAAATATACAATGAAGTAAGACCTCATTTTTCAAATCATTATTTAACCCCAAACCAAATGCACGAACAGTCCGTATTGAAAATGAAAACCTATAAAACAAAAAACCAAAGCAAAAACGTTTTTGCTTTGGTTTAATTATTTATTTTTGACCTATAATCTGTATCGATTTTTTAGGACGGGACAACTATTATTAGAATCCTCCGGAATCACCAAAAGTGAATGTTGCTGAGATACCAGCTCTGATGGTTGATAACGGGAACGCCGTTGATATCTTGTATTTTGAAGTCATCTGCTCGTAGAATAACCTTAAGTTTAAGTTTTCTGAAACGTTGTAATCAGCAGATAATTTAATGTTCATTAACTTCTGTCCGCCTGTTACTTGAGAATCATCTAACAAGATATTCATGATGCTTGTACGGCTGTCTCTCAATGAGATATCACCCCTGATGTTAAGATCGCTGCCTTTACTTCTTGCACCTCTTGTGTTACCCATGTTTCCTAGTCTGAAGTTTCTGACGATATATCCTAATCTTACAACATATTCTGTATTTGAATCTTCAGTAAGTGTATGGTTAACCAATCCTAACAATAAAGTTCTCATCCTGTTGTACTGTAACCCGAACTGCATATTGTTTCTCATCGTCACATCAATTCCGATAAGCGGTGCAAATGCTTCCACATAACCTACTTGAGAGAATGTATAAGGATTGATATAATCATCATTCACATCTCTTTGAGAACTGCTTACATCGTTTTTGCTGTTGAAATAATCAATGCTAGACTGTATTCCTGTTGCAGTATATGTTGCATTATAGCTGTGTAAAATATCAAACTTCGTAAACTGCCCGCTAATTATTGGGATGTTTTTTAAACCTGAATAAACAATTCTCCAGTTTGGTATTGGCATTCCTGCTTTCTTGGCATTACCAATTCGTTCAGGACTTTTACCTTCCACTGCAGCACGGAATGCCGGGATTAAAACATAAGCATTAGAAATGCTGTGTCCATCTGTGAAACCATCATTTCCTACAACACCACCCAATTGTTGCGAAATCACTCTTGCATTTTGTCTGATTGACTCATAAACGGCTTGACCCGTTGAGAATGAGGTGCTGGTAAGAATTACTGAGTTTGAATAGCTCACCATATCACTTGCAAAGGTCAAATTCGGATTAGAGAAACCATCATCGTCTCGGAAGTTGAAACCGGTTTGTGAGAAATTTCTGTTATACGTCTGCAATACATTAAAATCGATCCTGAAATCATTGACCGGCATCATCTGTAAGTTGGCTCGGAGCTCCCGTGTCGACATTTTCACATAAGGATCAATCATTAGTTCTGAATCACTCACCCATCCGTTTTCAATAACGGTACGTCTGATGTCTGCCTGAGATCCGAAAAGGAAACCAATCGTTGGGCCACCAAGAGTTTGGCCATAACCATATCCATTTGGCGCCGATAATAATCCTGGTAGAACGGTACCGTTATTCTCAGAATAATTAACATCTAATTGTTTGAATGAAGTTAATACAAACGCTGCATTCTGTAAAATCGATAACTTGTTTTTAAACTTATAGCTTTTAAATTTATATCTCTTTTTGTCCCAAGCCTGAGTATATGCGTTATTCAATGAATCCATTTCCTGCTTACGCTTTTGGAGCGTGGTCGACATTTTTTTGAAGTAATTAAACTGACCAAAAAACTTCGGAATATCTGCCGTTGCTGTAGCCTGAATAACACTCGTATTTTGACCGATTGACCCTAAACTTCCGTCCGGGCTTGATAGTAAAGCCGTTGATCTCGCATTCCAATTGTACTCGAAACCATATTGCAATTCTGCATCAATAAAATCTAAATACGGAAGAAGCTGGAATGGTAATTTGTAATTCAACTGAACTCTGTGATTATACAACACCGGTCTTCCCGCTCTGAACATATTGCCAAAAATGGAGGAATTATCCATTGTGTTGACATCTACATTATCATTTAGTGTTCTCGTACGTGAGTTGATTTCCAATTTTAAAGATTTAGTAAAATTAAATCCTAAACCATACTGCCAACCAAAATAGAAGTTTCTGTTTTTGATTGCAGCGAAGTCATCGCCCAAATTCCCGCTTAAAATAGCATCGATGTTTCTAAATTCAAGTTCGTTATAATTTCTGTCTAATTCTGTTCTGAAAGATAATCTTGTAGGAACCGGATTAAAATTAAATTCCTTTACCCATCTCAAATACTTCGTCGACTTGGCGGTGTCGCTGATCATTTTATTGAACGGCTTAATCACCCAAGGCTTGAATGTATAATTATAATCTAAGAACCCTCTGAAATACTGTCTGTAGTTCTTTTTGGTATAAATATCTCTGTAATAATCGTCGTTATAGACCGCAGTTAGAGACAAGTTTTCTACATCGTAGAATCTCGGTTTACTGTTTTCTTTCACACGTTCTTTGTGCATATTCACAACACCCAAACTTCTCTGTTGAGTATATGTTCTTGCTACTTTTTTAAGCTCTTCTCTGTTGGCAGCTTTGCTAAATTCAACATCGGTATCCAAAGGATTGTATTTTGGATCTTCGATGGTTTGAGAGTAAGAATAGTTGACCGGAATTTTCACTCCCGTTTTCTCTGGCAAGAATTTATCTACATTCACCTGCGTATTGATACTGAAAGCTGATTGTGTAGACTGATTTCTTTCTGCCGGTTTAGAATCTATATTTCCGAAACCTACTGAGGTATATGATGCACTTGTGTTGACAACTGCAAAATCTCCAAGGTTGAAGTTTAAGCTGGCATTTCCTGCATAACCTCCGTCGTTTTCAATTTCCGAAAGACGAATTTCGTTGACCCAAAGAACCCTGTCAAAAGAGGCAGTCACCCTTTCACCAGCGTTACGGATACCCACCATTATCGTTGTTACATTTCCTAAACTCGGACGACCTTTGATGTAGATTTTTTTAAACGTCTCTCCTCCCCCAAATTCTGAATCTTCATATCTTTCAACAATATTATTTGGTGAATTTTTATCTCTTCTTATTTTAGCATCAACAAAGTTTTGAATTTCAAAATCTACTTCATTTTCAAATGGCCAAATTTCCATTGGCGCAGTTGCTGATCTTGGAGTAAGTTTTAGCGACGCTTCATATTCATAATAGTTATCTGTTGCATCACTACCAAAACGGATGAAGAATTTTGTTTTTTCATCTATTCTTCCAATATTCAAATCCTTGTTGCTCGGATCCTGAGCGTGTACAAAAAGTTTTAGCTTTTTATATCTTCTCATATCCAATGTAGCATTTTTGAAAACGCCTTTTGCTTCATTGTTTGGAAGCGCTGTAGCTTTCATATATAGAGAAGCTTCATTTTGTCTTTGTGCACCAGCATTTCCGCTCAATACCTGTCTGTCAATTCCCGGAGGCAATACGTAAGGTGGCTGGTTTAGTGCATTCTCTTCAATGTTTACACTTCCTACTTCAAAATTATTTGGGTTGGTATCGGTCAATGTACCTTCATCTAATGCAGGGTCAGGAGTATTTGTACCGTCTGTAAACTTGGCAATATTTTTAGGGTATCTTCTCCAGTCTGATCTTACCAAATCAATCGTACCGAATCTTAACGTAGAAGTTTGTTCAAATCCTGTCATTAATAATCTTGCAAACCTTACATTATTAAGTACCGAAGCATCTTTATCACCTCCAACACCAGCTTCTGCATATTTAGAAACAGGAATTCTGAATAAATACCATTTCACATCATCAGTCTGTCCATTCTGGAAAGTCGCATTGACTGTTTTTACATCTACAATATTATTCTGACCTAAAGTTAAATTTGCCTCAGCAAGACTAACGACATATTCGTTATAATTTTCACTTTGATCTAAGTTATAATCTCTATTGATATCTTCCGCATCCGGAGTTTGAGAAGCCACTTCCAAAGAGTTGCTTTGAGAATTGCCTTCAGGACCTCTGAAATATTTGTAACGCTGCGTAATCGAAGCTGCCTGACTTCCTGTAAACTTCTCAGACATATAAAATACAAAATCATCAACCGCAGGATCAGAAAGATTAAGAACTGGATTCACAAACGTACTTGTAGGGAATTTCAAACCTTCCTGATTAGAATTTAAACCATCATATCCGGCATCCTGAATCGTACGATCATCACCTTCGCTAGAGAAAGCATATAAAATTGGTGGCTGCTTTGGCTGCGTTCCCCAGTTTGAATTTGATGTAGATGAAGTTTGTGCAGGTGTAGGCAATCCGTTTTCGTACTGCATCAATCCGTCTTTCAAAATATCTTCACTTACGTTTCCTAAATGAAGCAAAAGTTTAGGATCTGTACCTAAATTATTTCCGTCTGCATAAGGATCCATCATCCAGAATTCTACATATTCGATGTTTGAATTCACGAAGTTGGAAACCTGAATAGGTCTCATAATCCCTGCCCATCTTTGCTGCACAGTTTCCGAATTTGGATTGACATTATAAGGACCTTTTTCTGCAGGATAATATGAAATATCAAAAGTATTGGTAAACGTCTGCTCGCCCGCTACAAAATCTCTATTGTTAAAGATTTCTGAAAACTGCACCCTTCGTGAAGCGTGATTGGAAACCGACTGTGCCGTAATTCCTACCGGAGCTCTGCCTCCAACTCCCCAGAATCTCGGGTCAATATTATACCAAGATAGCAAACCTCTACCATAGCCATTGGTAACATTATCATTGGCTCCAGCTCCACTGAAAATCGGATAATTTTGATTTTTCTCAGGTTTTGAAGCCAAACTCCACGCTGCAGGTTCTTTTAATGAAATTTTTGAAGTTGTCTGTTCAAAATCATCAATATATGACTGATCGTTTGTTCCTTTATTGATTCCCGGAAGTAAATAGGCACCTTCCATTTTGAAGTTCAAATTAGACGGAGCTTCTGTGTTGATTCCAGGAATTTTATCTGTTAATCTTGTCAGGAAAGGAAGCTGATTATTGTACATCATGTTGATGCCCGCCATCGTATTGTTCACGGCTTCCTGACCGTAGTTTACTTTTTGAGTAAGCGGAGATTCAGAATAATTAACAACCGTTCCACCGAAGATAAAGTTTTCGCTGACTCTTCTTTCTAAATTTACCCCTAAAAATCTTTTTCTCTGAGTGTTGAAAGTCAATTGGTTTTCTAATGAAATATTGATTGCCTGACCAGACTGTTTTACGTTTTCGTTGATGATGGTTACTGTCCCAAGCATATAATCAACGGTAAAGTCAACACCCTCTGTCAGCTGTACCCCGTTTGCCGCAACTTTTACAGAACCCTGAGGCACGTTTACTGCGCCCAAAGAAATACCTTGTCCCTGAGCACCTTTGTAACGACCTTCCATCGTGTATCGCTGAGCAAGGTTGCTGGCAGTGGCAACTTGTTTTTGTTGATTATATAAATCACTAAACACATATTGCGGATTATTCCCCACAAGACCTGCCATATAACTTCCGAAAGGCTCTACTTTCGTATAAATAAGTTTTCCTAATTCCGGACGGATGGTGATTCCGTTGACAAAGTCAAAAACTCCATCACCGAGAACTCCATTACTATTCTGTAAATCGCCGTTGACATTCAGTCGATCCCAATTTAATAATTTCAATAAATTGGTATCCTGTACTGATGTATTTGGAAGATAATTTACTTTACCTCCGGTTTGTGCATCTCTGTAGTAAATATTTAAAATGAAACCATCCTGATCAACCTGACCTGCGTCCAACGCATAAATATTCTTCATCATCAATTTCCACATTGGTGATGTTGTTTTTACAGTGGTATTCGGTTTCAAAACTTTAGTTACCAAAACCGGACTTTCCTCAGAAAATTCTCCGACTTTATACACCTGGTTGGTTCCGTTTACGGTGTAAGAATAAGAAACTGCCAAAAGCTGATTATCATTCAGTCTTTGATTTAATGAAATATACCCTAACTGCGGATGAAAGGTAAATTCTGTACTCGTTAATCTTCTTGCTTTTCTGTTAAATATAAATTGTTCGCCATCTCCGTAAGCCTCAGTTCCACCTGTTGAATTGGGAAGAACCTGTCCGGCAATTGTATTGTAAGCAGAATTGGCATCACGCAAACCTGCTCCTAAACCGGTAACGGCAGAATAAATTCCGTTTTGAGAGTTATCCGGCAAGCCAGAAGCTCCGTCTCCCAAATCTCGGATTCCGACGATACTTTTCTGATAGGCTAAATTGGAGTTTGCTTGGTCTAAAACCCAGACTTCCATTCTACTGATGCTGATTCTTGAGTTGATCTGCGGATAATTCAGTAATGCATTGTCATAATTATTAAGGAAATAATGTCCGATGAAGTAATGCTGATTATCTTCGTAATCAATAGCATTTACTTTAAAGGTATTCATCACGCCACCGCCCTGTACGACAATGTTTCTAGCTTCACCCTGTTGTTGTGAAAGCACCACTGTTCCGTAAGTTTTTCCTAATTGAAATTCAGTTTTCACCCCGAAAAGTGATTCTGAACCACGAATTAAGCTTGTAGAAAGTGGCATATTAACGTTACCAAATTCAACTCTTTTGATGATTTTGTCTTCACCTCCTGCGCTCGGTTTGTTGACCTCTCCCAAACCTTTTGTCTGAAGATCTTTCCAACTTCCTTTTGCCTGCCAAACCAAATTCATTCGGTTCTCAAAAGCAAAACCGCTTTGTGTATCGTAATTGGCTTTTAGCTGAAGGTTTTCACCCACTTTCCCAATTAAACCCAACTGAATTCTTTGGTCAATATCAAAGGTAAAACTGGTTCTGTTTTGAGGTAAAATTAAAGGGTTATCTATTTTTTGATACAAACCTGCAAAGTCGAAAGAGGCATATCCTGAAGGAATAATTTCAATTTTATTACTCCCGAAAATGGCTTCAAAAAGCCTGTTATTGATTGTCAAAGAAGGAATCAAACCTTTTCTCTGAGCCTCGGAAGTATCTTTCCTGAAAAGCAGACTGTATCGTTCAGATTTATCTTTATAATAAGCTCTTGCCTGCTGAGCCTCCATAAATTCTTTGTAATCTTCCGGTGACATTGCAGTGGGTTGCCCCGTAATGGTATTTCCGATTTTAGGATATACATAGTACATCCCGGTTTTGATATCGTAGTAGCCTTCGTAATAGGTAGGATCACTTACTTTGTAATCTCTTTTTATCGAAAATGCTTCCGGATTTACCTGCCCAAATAGATTTATTGACAAGAATAAAAATGACAGGAACGAATATATCTTGAGAAACTTATTATTTTCCACCAAAAGTTAAATATTTTTTAAAATTTGTTTTACCAATTCTTCAACAGAAATCTCCGGATCCTGCTTGATGATACGATCAGCAATCTTCTCACTCATCCTCTTAGAAATCCCTAAAACTTCTAATGCAGATAACGCCTCATCCTTACTTTTATTATTTGCCAACACAGAATTATTTTCTTCTACACTGCCGAATTTCTGGACTTTATCTTTCAAATCTACAATGATTCTTTCCGCTGTTTTTGTCCCCAAACCTTTCGCTTTCTGAATAACGGCACTATTTTTGGAAAGTATAGCTGTAGCAATCTCAGAAAGGCTTAAAGTTGACAGTAAAATCAATGCTGATACAGCACCAACTCCGTTAACACTTATTAAGAGATTAAACATTTCTTTTTCAGAACGAGTCTTAAAACCGAAAAGTAAATGTGCGTCTTCGCGTATAATCTGTTGGATAAAAAGCATGGTTTCCTGATTCAAAGTCAGGGTTTGTGAAGTCATCAGACTGATACCAACATAGTACCCAACGCCATTGACATTGATTACGGTGTAAGTTGGTGTAAGCTCCTGAACAATTCCTTGTAAAGAAAATATCATCATTATTTTTTATAACTTCCAAATATAGTAATTTAAACTAAGTAATAAATTCATTTAACATAAGAATGATATTTAACTTTTATTGTCATTGCAAAGACAATGATTTAACTAAAAAAAACAAAAACTCCAAAATGAATTGGAGTTTCTCTATGTGTAAATAATTGATGATTTTCTACTTCTTGGCTTCTCTTCTCTGCGCATCCAAAACTGCAACCGTTGCCAAATTCACAATCTCGTCAACACTAGAACGCATCTGTAAAACGTGAACAGGCTGTTTCAGTCCCATCAAAATCGGTCCGATTACCTGCGCAACCTTCATTCCTCTGATGATTTTGTAAGATAGATTGGCTGATTCCAAATTTGGGAAAATGAATGTGTTTGCAGGAGTTGTTCCTAATTTTGAGAATGGGTAATCGCTCAAATGATCTGCATTCATTGCAAAATCAGGTTGAATTTCTCCATCAACAATCATTTTCGGGAATTTCTCGTGAAGAATTGTTACTGCTTTTGCAACCTTCTTCGAAGTCTCAGAAATCGCTGAGAAATTTTCAAAACCTAGCATCGCAATTCTTGGTTCGATCGCAAAAGATTTCACCGTATGTTCTGCCATTTTAGCAATATTCACCAAATCTTCAGCAGTAGGATTTTGATTGATCGAAGTATCTGCGAAGAAAATCGGTTTCTTTTCAGACAGAATCATCATCATTGCCGCCACTTTTTCAACTCCTTTTTCTTTTTCGATAACCTCTAAAACAGGTCTTAAAGTCGAAACATAATTTTTAGAAAAACCTACAATCAATCCGTCTGTATCCCCATGCTTCAGCATCAAAGGCCCGAAGTAGTCTCTCTGGCGAACATATCTTTTTGCCTTGTACTCGTTCATCCCTTTTCTCTGACGAAGTTTCCAAAGTGTTTCTCTGTATTTTTTTCTGTTTTCTTTCTGATCGTCATCACTTGGGTCGATAATCGGAACATCAATGTTAATTCCGAAACGCTCCATCTGTTCTTTGACGTATTTTTTATCTCCTAAAAGACTAGGGTAAGCAATTCCTTCTTCGTAAAGAATCTGAGCTGCTTTCAGAACGTTGTATTCCTCAGCGTTTCCTAAAGTAATTCTCTTAG
This sequence comes from Chryseobacterium sp. C-71, assembly GCF_020911865.1. Taxonomy (NCBI): domain Bacteria; kingdom Pseudomonadati; phylum Bacteroidota; class Flavobacteriia; order Flavobacteriales; family Weeksellaceae; genus Chryseobacterium; species Chryseobacterium sp. C-71. The sequence goes on along the minus strand of NZ_CP087131.1, from coordinate 3,109,606 downwards.
GATTAGCTTTTGCACGGTTCTGCATCATTCTCACCAACTTCTCATCTCTTCCCATTCTGTCGAGAAGCTGAGTTTCGTATTCGTCGAAATCTGTGATGGTTTTTCTTGCAATTCCACTGTCAATTGCTGCTTTTGCAACAGCGCTTGAGACTTTGGTAATCAGTCTGTTATCAAATGGTTTCGGAATAAAATATTCTCTTCCGAACTGTAAATTCTGAACGTTATATGCTAAAATTACCGCTTCAGGAACCGGTTCTTTAGCCAAATCAGCAATCGCATGAACGGCTGCTAATTTCATTTCTTCATTAATACCTTTTGCCTGAACATCCAAAGCACCACGGAAAATATAAGGGAAACCAAGAACGTTGTTCACCTGATTAGGATAATCACTTCTTCCCGTTGCCATGATCACATCTTTTCTTGTAGCAAGTGCCAAATCATAAGCAATCTCAGGATCAGGATTTGATAATGCGAAAACAATCGGGTTTTCTGACATACTGCTCAGCATCTCCGGTGTCATCACATTTCCTTTAGATAAACCAATGAATACATCTGCCCCTTTACAAGCATCTTCTAAAGTTTCAATATCCGTCTGAGCAATAAAATCTATTTTTTCAGGCGTAAGGTTTTCTCTTTTATGATTGATAACTCCTTTGCTGTCGCACATTAAAATATTTTCTCTTTTCAAACCTAAAGAAATATAGAGATTGGCACAGGCAACAGCTGCCGCTCCTGCTCCGTTCACCACCATTTTTACTTCTTCGATATTTTTATTGGCAATCTGAAGCGAATTGATTAATGCCGCTGCAGAAATAATCGCTGTTCCATGCTGGTCATCGTGCATTAATGGAATATCTAATTCCTCTTTTAATCTTTGTTCGATATAGAATGCTTCCGGAGCTTTGATATCTTCAAGGTTGATTCCGCCAAAAGTTGGGGCAATACCTTTTACAATTTGTATAAATTTATCAGGATCTTTTTCGTCGATTTCAATATCAAAAACATTGATGTCTGCGAAGATTTTAAACAAAAGACCCTTTCCTTCCATTACAGGTTTTGACGCTTCGGCACCAATGTCACCCAAACCAAGAACTGCAGTTCCGTTTGAGATCACTGCAACCAAATTTCCTTTTCCTGTGTAATCATAAACCGTTTCAGGATTGTGGTGAATTTCCATACAAGGCACTGCAACTCCCGGAGAATATGCCAGTGACAAATCTCTCTGCGAAGAGTGTGGCTTTGAAGGAATGACTTCAATTTTCCCTTTCGGTTCTGCTTTATGATAATCTAGCGCGGCCTGATTGAAATTTTTTTCGTCGCGGTTAGTTTTATTCGACATAGAATTTTCTGTTTTTTTATAGTATATATTTAATATGGTAGTCGACTAAACTTTCGATAGGTTTTTGTACAACGTGCCCCACATTCAAATGAAGTTCTGAAGCTACAGAACGTAGAATATTTTCGTAATAATAAGCAATGGATCCGATAAAATTAATCTCGGATTCTTTTGACTCTTCGTAAGGAATCACCTGATATTCGAAGAAATTTCTCATCTCTTCAGAAACCATTTGGACAAAATAGGGATGATCTTTTCTCTCTACCACAAATTTATTAAAATCTGCCAAAAAAGCATTGGGTCTTGAGCCGTGATACATGTTTTTCAATGCCTCATCAATCGTCAAATGATAGGTGTTTTCAAATTCAGTATGAAGATCCTGAGGAAGTTTCTGCATAAAGAATCTGCGTACCAATTGTTTTCCAATGGCACTTCCGCTTCCTTCGTCACCAATAAGAATACCAAGTGAAGGAAGTTTTATTTTTAAATTTTCGCCGTCAAAATAACAAGAATTGGAACCTGTCCCCATAATACAAACGATTGCAGGCTTTCCGTTATAAGCAGCAAATGCAGCTGCGGCAAGATCTTCACGAACAGAAATTTTTGCATTGGTGAAAACTTTACCAACTTCTTCTTCTATTGTATCGCAGTTTTGCTTCACACCACACCCTGAACCATAGAAATAAATCTTGGTGATTGAGTTTTTTACCGATGTTAAGCTTTTATTTTTTTCAATTTCCGGAACAATAAGTTCTCTGCTGATAAAATTGGGGTTGAAGCCAATGGTTTCAGTTTTTAGGAATACATTTTTGAATTCGTCTAAAATTACCCAGTCTGATTTTGTAGAACCACTATCAACAATAGCAATCATAATTCTTATTTTAAGAGTGCTAAATTATGAATTTATCTTTAAATAGCCTTTAAAAACAGACAATGAAACCCTCTTAATGATTAAGCTCAGCTTTTGATTTCGTTTTTATTTTGGTTAAACTGTATGAGCCAGTCTTCTATCTCCTCTTCAAGATAAGAGGTCTGCATCACCATGGCGTTGATAAAGTCGTCGGGAATAGGTTCTCCTTCTTTATTTTCCATATTCCAAAGTTCATCTGACATATTTTCGTACTCTGAGTATACTCTTTTGAAACGAGTATTTTCTTTTTCTAAAGCTTCAATATTTTGTTGCTGAAGCTGAAATTTCCTGTATTTGTTTTGAGATTTCATACAAATATTTGATTGTTTTTTTAATGTGTAAAATTTGAGCAAACTGCCTCAATCACTTGGTACAAGATAGAAAAACCATCAACAGAATGAGTTGAAAATGAATTTAGTATCAGGTAGATTCTGTTCCTTTCTGAAAATTAAATTTAGAAATTATTTTGAAACGAAAAAAAAAAATTAACAACTTTTTTCACTGTTTAACATATAGTTATAAATTTGCACATTACTAAAATATATGAGAGAACTATTACTACGACACAAACAAGTCCTGTTTTTCATCATCGCCGGCGGACTGAGTGCCATTGTAGAAATTGGGAGTTTTAAGATTTTCAGCACTTACCTTCCGCAGATATTCTCTCAGGAACAGAATTTTCATGGGGTACATTATCCTTTAAGTAACATCTTCTCGACGAGTTGCGGAATTTTATCCAATTATTTCCTGAGCATCTGGTTTGTTTTTGAAAGAGGAAAACATTCTAAAAGAAGAGAGTTTGTTTATTTCATGGGAGTTTCATTCGTTTCTACATTATTAAGTTTATTTTTCTTCCAGATATTCTACAGCTTTATATTTAACGATAATATTGATTTAATTTTTTATACCTTGAGTCCGGAAATGATCAGTAAAATCGCAGCGATTCTATTGGTATCGATTCTGAACTATTCGGTGAAGAAAAAAGTAATTTTTAACGGTTGATTTGTGGTAAAGATTTTAAATTATCTCTGGAGGTTTTGGCTGGTTGTTTTGGCATTTTTGCTGACAATCTTATTAGGTTTACCCGTTTACTTATTTTCTCTCAACAAGAAAACCTACAAGTACGCTTACATTTTCATCAGAATCTGGTGTTACGGAGTTTTTTACGGAATGGGAATGAGATACGAGCTCATCAATCTTACTGATAAGAAAATCGATAAAAATACCCAGTATGTAGTCATCTCCAATCATACTTCGATTATGGATATCATGCTTCCGTGTATTTTATTTCCCAATCATCCGCTTTGTTATGTCGGGAAAATAGAACTGGTGAAAATTCCTATTTTCGGAACGATTTATAAAAGAATCTGTGTGATGGTAGACCGCAGCAGCCCAAGAAGCCGCGCCGATGTTTACCGAAGGTGTGCAGAAAAAATGGAAGAAAGCAACAGCATCGTACTTTTTCCGGAAGGTGGGGTTCCTGATGATACCTCCATAGTTTTAGACCAATTTAAAGATGGCGCATTCACCTTATCTTCAAAACATCATTCACCAATTGCTATTTTTACATTCATTGGCTTAAAAGAAATGTTTCCGTTTGATAACTCTAAAGGTTTCCCAGGAAAAGTGAAAGTTTACTTCAACGATATTCTCGAGCCAACCGAGTCTCCGAAAGATTTAAAAATGTCTTCATTCGAGACAATAAAAAAAACTTTAACTGATTACAGTTAATCAAAGAAAAAAATTATATTTGTTGATTAGATTTTACTAAAAAACAAATATGTCAAATTATTCTAAACAAACTAACTGGGGCCAATTTATCCCTCTAGTAACCGTATTTTTTTTCTGGGGATTTGTTGCAGCGAGCAACGATATTCTTATTCCTGTATTTAAAGAGGCATTCAACTTGTCTCAAACCGAGAGTATGCTTGTTCAAATATGCTTTTATGTAGCATATACCGTGGGATCATTGATTTACATGGCGGTTTCAAAAGGAATTAAACAAGATTTGGTTAACAAAATTGGTTACAAAAACGGACTTATTGTTGGTCTTTTAATTTCGGCTTCTGGTACCTTATTGTTTTATCCAGCTGCCAATATGGGCTCATTCCCTCTTATGATTTCGGGTCTGTTTATTGTAGGTTTAGGATTTTCTCTACAACAGATTGTTGCCAATCCTTTAGCTATTGAAGTTGGGCCATCAGAAACAGGCTCTCAAAGATTGACCATGGCGGGAGGAATCAACAATTTGGGAACAACCATCGGCCCGCTTATTGTTTCATTTGCAATTTTCGGATCTGCAACAGCAGCAAGTGATAAGATAAGTATTGAAAGTGTAAAAATTCCGTATTTAATTTTAGGTGCTGCCTTCGTTCTAGTGGCTATCATGCTTAGATTTTCTTCTCTTCCTGCTATTACTCCGACTATTTTGGAAGATGTAGAAGAAGAAACTGTAGGCTCACATAAAAAATCTGCTCTTCAATTTCCTCAACTTGTTTTAGGTATGATTGCCATCTTTGTTTATGTAGGGGTAGAAGTTTCTACAGCAAGTAACCTTCCCGCATATATGGAAAAAGATCTAGGGTTTTCCACCAAAGAAGTTGCCCCTTACATCTCGCTATATTGGGCATCAATGATGATTGGGCGTTGGACAGGAGCAGTAGATGCTTTTGACATCAAAGCCGGATTCAAAAAAATACTCAGATTCTTGGCTCCCTATTTAGCTTTCGCTGTTTTCTTGCTTGTCAATGCAGTAGCAAAACATGATTTAAGTCCGTTTTATGTGTATGGATTAATTATCATTGCAATGATTATCTGCGACGTTATGAGTAAAGGAAACCCCGCAAGGATGCTTCTTATCTTCTCTACTGCAGGAATTGCAGCTCTACTGATCGGAATGTTTACAACTGGCATGACTTCAGTTTACGCTTTTACAAGTGTCGGGCTTTTCTGTTCTACGCTTTGGCCTTGTATTTTTGCTTTAGCTATTAATGGATTAGGAAAGCATACCAATCAAGGTTCCGGGCTTTTAATTATGATGATTATGGGTGGTGGAATTGTAAGTCTTATACAGGGGTACGTTGCAGATTTAACGAATATTCACTTTAGTTATATTGTAGGTGTTATTTGCTTTGCTTATTTAGCGTTCTATGCACTCCGTGTAAGTAGTATTTTAAGATCTCAGGGAATTGATTTGGATAAAATCTCTAAAGGAAGTGGACATTAACAAGTCAAAAACATATCATAAAAAAAGATTTTGGGCAGCTATTTTAGTTGTCCAAATTCTTTTGTTCTTTATATTTTCAAAGTCGAGAGTGATGATTTCCGCCTTTGAAAGCTTATTTGAAATTCAAAAAAAAATACATCAGCTTATATTTTCTTGGATTCCGTTTTCAGTAGGAGACGTATTATATATCTTGTTGGGAGTTTTTCTTTTCTATTTTATCATTAAATGTTTTAAGAAGAAAAGTAGAAATGAATCACTTTTGAAAATACTGATTCTCCTGAATATCTTTTATTTTACATATCAGATTTTTTGGGGAATGCTTTACTTCCAAAAACCGATTATTACAAAACTTCCTGAGACAGAAATTACACTAGAAAAAAGAAAAAAATTAGCTCTAAAATACCTTGAAAAATGCAAACAGACAAGATCGCTTGTCAATGAAAATCAACAAGGAGTTTTCAATGCTTTAAATACCAAAAATATCCAGGTTGAAATTCTGAATCAGCAAAATAAACTTCCGTCTTTCATTTCTGATAAAAAGGCAGATAACATCAATTCTTTTAAACCAAGTTTATTTAAAAATATAATGAGTTTTACGGGCATCTTGGGATATTACAACCCTTTCACTGCAGAAGCTCAATATAACGCCGAATTACCGTCTTCTTACCTACTCTTTACTTTGGCTCATGAAAGTTCTCATCAGCTCGGATTTGCCCGTGAACAAGAAGCCAATTTTATTGGATATTTAATTGGTGTCAATTCCTCTAATCCTGAACTTAGATACAGCACCGAATATTTTACTTTAAAAAGTCTTTTAAACTCTATAGTTTATGAAGATGAAAATTTTGTCAATAATGTGCTTAAAAATTATTCTGCAGGAATGAAAAGAGACAGGGCTTACGAAAGAAAGTTCATCTTACAACACCAAGGTTGGCTCAATGATTTTTTCGGCTTTACAAACAATCTATTTTTAAAAAGTAATCAGCAGGAAGGTTCGGTTACTTATTCTTATTTCATTGATTTGTTAGTTCGTTACGAAAAGTGAAAACAAAAAAAAGAATCGTATCAGGCGATACGATTCTAAAAACACAAATGATGAAAAAAAATTTATTACCTTGACTTGTTCCCTCATTCAAGGCTTTGTAAAAATACGACAATAATTCATATTTCAAAATACCATCCCCCATTTTAATTAAACTTTAAGAAAACTTTATGATTTCTTAAATATACACTATTTATTAATCTCTTTTTAATGATTTACTTATTAATTATATTTCATTCTTATATTTGAAAATATATTAATAAAAAAAGAATATATTATTAATTTATCAATAAGAAACAAGTATCATTGTATTAAATTTACTCTACAAAATCACAATGTTTTTTTTATTGAAATTCTAAAAAAAATTCTTTTTTTAAATGAATTTTAAAATTATTGCGACATTTTGCAGCTAAAAAAACTGAAAAGAAAGTAAAATTTTCACCTAAAATATTAATTCATTGCTTCAGAATGAAAATTTAATGAAATTTTATAAAATTTTCCTTTAGAATCTTTAATTAGAAAAATGCAATCGTTTACTTAAATCAATAAATTTTAAACCAAAAATTAAGTTTCAGTATTATTATTCAATTGCAAAGAAATAATGACCTTTTTAGTATAAAAATCAAGAGACTTAGAAGAGAACATATATAAACGACAAAACCCCTATTACTAGGGGTTTTACTGTAGCGAAGACGGGAATTGAACCCGTGACCTCAGGGTTATGAATCCTGCGCTCTAACCGACTGAGCTACCTCGCCTTTTTGGTGGTGCAAATATATAAAATATTTGACATCTACCAAAATTATTTTAGATTTAAATATGATAAAACATCGCCTACATGATCTGGTTTGCTGATAATCTTATTGTTAGCATCCAAAATAAAATAGCTTGGTGTTGCATGTACATTGTAAGTTTCCGCATAAGAACTATTCCAACCTCTCAATTCTGAATCATTGATCCATGGGAAGGCTACAATTTTCTTCGTGTAAGAATCTTTGTCAGCATCTAAAGAAAGACCAATGATTTGAATGTTTTTGGCTTTCATATCATTATATTTTTCCAGAAGTTTCGGAAGTTCACTTTCACAATGAGAGCAGGTAGAAGACCAGAATACAATCACTTTTTTATCTGCCTTTACATCAGCAATCGACTTAGCAGTCGTATTAACCGCAGATTGAAATTTGTAATTAGGGAATATCGCCCCAATTTCTACATTAGCATTAGACTTTATAGTTGATGCCAATCTATCTGTAATGGTACATTTGAGGTTTTTTGCGAGTGTCAAATATTTATTTTTAAACTCAGTCATCTCATAGATATCAAAAATATCAATCAATTCTGATAAAACGGTTTGTCCACGTGGCGTTTCTACCTTTAACTTGTCTAATAACTTATCTACAGACTGCCCAACATTGGTATTTCCACCAGAGTTTAGAAAAGACACTAAAATAGGTCTTACTAGTGATGATGATTCAAGCATGTCATTTGACTTATCAAAGAAATCTATTACTTCATCCTGACTAACTTTCTTGGTAGGATCGTTTGATAAAAACTTTGCATAATTGGTATTGTAATAAGAGACAAAAGGATGTTTAGAAAAATCAGCGGTACTTGTTCCCGAAAGTCTTCCTATCTCTGACGTAAGTGCTTTACCAAAATCTGTATTGTCTTTATAATATTCTTTTATCTGAGTCAGAGCTGGAAGTATCATTTCCTTCTTTTGAGATGATTCCTGAATACTGTTCATCAATTCATTGGCTTCATCCTGATAAATAACGTTTTTAACTTTGTTATTAAGAGTTTCAAGCTTGATACTTACATTCTTATTTTCAGAAATAAAGCTGACACTGTTATTGGTACTGGGAAAGTAAACCTTCATCATCCCCGAATAGTTTTTGGGATATTTGAAAGTCCATGAATTATTCTTATTGAGTTCTTTTGTAACGATGATGTCTTTGGAACCATTGAGCGTATATAAAATAGCTTCCTGCTCTTTGAAATCTGCGGGTGCCTGAATGTTTACAGAAAACTGTGCCTGCAATGAGAATGCAGACAACATTCCTGATACTACGAATATCTTTTTCATATTTAGATATTAAATCTTTTTTTAAGGATTGTATAAAATTGTATATTCTTCATGAGTGCCTGTATTTTGCATCACCACAATTTTATTACGTAAAAATAAAAAAACTCTCTGACTAATCAGAGAGTTTCAAATATTTTAATAAAATTTTTATATTTTTTGCGCCTTGTATTTTTTAGCAAAATGTGCAATCATTAAAATGGCTGCGATTACTAAAACATAGACGTACATATCAATTGGTGCGGGCGGTTTTTCACAAGGATCACCTGGAAAACATGGAGTACCTGGTGTATTTTGTGCACTACCTAGACCATAGACTACCAAAAAAAGAAGAGGTAATATTTTTTTTACAAGAAATTTCATGTCTTAGTTTATTTTATTAATATTTTGCTATTTACTATAGTTCCGTCGTTACCTACTACTTTTACAACATAGAAAGCCTTAAGACTTGAATCTAATTTTATAACGTAGTCTGAATCTGTTTTCACAGACTTTTCAGAAATAACCAGCTTACCGCTTGCATCGAAGACTTCAATAGACGCAGATTTCCAATCTGAATCAAAACGAACTATGTAATGATCAATATTAGGGTTATAAGTAACTAATGTTCTTGACTTTTTAGTTAAATCACCCGTGTTTAAAGCTCCTTGTGTTTGTGGAGTTCCATAATAAAGACCGAAATTAGAAGCATTTACAGGAATAACTGCGCCTTGATATATTTGTGCAGCCTGACCGTTACCTACACTATAGTAAAACCCTGTACCACTAGATAAAGTATGAGTATTGTTAGGAATTAAAACAGTATCATCTCTAACTTCAAATTTAAGTGAAGCTACATTCTGACCAAATATGCTTAAATCAATTCTTTTACCTTTATAATTATTCTCATTAGCCTCATTAATGTATAATCTATATGCAGAAGAATAATTAGGATCTACTCCTCCATTCACACTTTCTTCAAATGTCTGAATCATTGCAGATGTAGTAGAAGTCATTGCTTGTACCGAACCAAGGCTAGGGTCAGTGATATTACCTGTAGTAAAGTGAGGTGCTACAACATAGAAAGTTTCACCTATCTGATTTCCTGCAGCATCAAGTGCCAATACACCTAACTGTTTTATACTGCCTGAGTTTGTATTCTTAGACGCCGTTACTGAATAAGGATTAGCAGCATCTTCCGTTCTTGCTGTAAATGCAAACCTTCTTAAGTTATCGAAGTCTAATGTATGAGCTGTAGCAGTTCTCAGTTTTATTTTAAAAGTATTCAAAGGCTTGATAACCAAACTAGGTAAATTACCCAGAGGTTTTCCAGATACATCAAAAGTAACCTTTTGAGTTTCTGCATATGTTGCAGTTCCACCTGTATTTGAATTCCAAGTAACATTTTGAGGATCAACAATAACCCCCCAAATATTTGATATGTTATTGTTATCAGTAGTTGCACCTGCCTCTACAAACCCTATCATAGATAAATCTATATTGGTAAGAAAAGGATTAGAGTATTGATACAAATATTTTCCAAATGTTGGTGCCGTCCATGCCGGAATAGGATCAAACGCATCACCTATGTAAGTATTATATTTCTCTTGATATACGTTTCTATTATTACCACCAATCCCAAAAGATGCCGGAATGGTAGAAGGAGTTAAATTTACAACATTGGTTCCAACAGCAACGCTACCCAAACCGTCTCCGTCTGCAAATGGTCTACCTTTCACAGTACTTAATGTAGTAGGAACATAAGTACCAGTTCCCACAGCATAATATGCCGTTCTATCTGCTAAAGTTGTTGTGGTGCTTAAACCAATTGTAATGCCTGCAACACTTGCGTTAGGAATTGGAGTGCTTGGAGGATTAGAACCATCAAATCTTAAGTTCGTATTACTCCATTTTAGAATTTCTCTACCATTCCATCTAATTTCATCAAATCCTCCACCTAACTCTGAGCTCAGAGAGGCAAAGGTTTTATTGAAAAACGGAACACCAAGTTGCTGATATGCACCATGCTTTGTAGCTGCATACTCTTTATCAACAGATCCTGTTATGTTATTCTGTGGAATCCCTTTAATGTAAAGCTGTCCATACGTCGAAGTAACCGGAGTACCTGGTGTGTTTATTCTAAGAATAACATTGGTAGGGTTGGGGGTAACTGATGTACCACCTGTTCCATCAGTAGGTATCCTTTTAATACCATCAGCAGTAGTACCTACAACCATCATGTTACCATGAAGGTCAATAACTCCACTGCCTCGAGATTGCAAGCCTCCACCGTTATAAACGAGAGTTCCTGCACTTACATACATTTTAGCAGCGTCATCTACATGTAGTAGAACATTCTGCGCCTGAACAGAATAACCAATCGCTAAAAGTCCTATAGCTAATAAATTTTTTTTCATTGTATATTATTTTTGTGTGTTAATACAATTTTCACCGACAAAGATATAACATTTTTTTAAAAAAAATATTAAATTCACTTATTAATCAAAATATTATCTTCTGTCAATATGATTTCTTCATCCTCACCTATTGAGAACATATAGTCTTCTAATACTTTTTCGGTAGTTCCTCTGAGCCCCCTTGCTCCAAGGCCTTTTTCCATCGTCTCTTCTACAATTTTGTCGATTGAGCTTTCTGTAAAGATCAGTTTAGTACCATCCATCTTGAATAGTTCAACAAATTGATTGGTAATAGAATTCTTAGGCTCAGTCATAATTCTTATCATCGTTTCTTTAGTCAACTTCTCTAAGTAAGTGATGATTGGAAACCTTCCCAAAAGCTCAGGAATTAATCCAAAAGAACGAAGATCAATAGCATTAAGATTTGTTAATATATAATCATCTTCTCCCACTTTGTTAATTTTTTCAGAGCTAAAACCAATGGCTTGCTTATTCATTCTTCTTTCGATGATCTCTTTGATCCCATCAAAAGCTCCACCTGCAATGAAAAGAATATTTTGGGTATTTACCTGAATGTATTTTTGATCCGGATGTTTTCTTCCTCCTTGTGGCGGAACGTTTACAATACTTCCTTCCAACAATTTCAATAAACCTTGCTGTACACCTTCTCCGGAAACATCTCTTGTGATGCTTGGATTATCAGATTTTCTTGCAATTTTATCAATTTCGTCTATGAAGACAATTCCTTTCTCCGCCTTTTCTACATCGTAGTCAGCTACCATTAGAAGTCTTGACAAAATACTTTCTACGTCTTCACCTACGTATCCTGCTTCTGTTAAAATCGTAGCATCTACAATACAAAAAGGGACATTTAGTTCTTTAGCAATAGTTTTTGCCAATAAAGTCTTACCCGTTCCTGTCTCACCAATCATGATGATGTTTGATTTCTCAAGCTCAACTTCTCTGTTTTCTTCTTTTGCGTGAAGCAATCTTTTATAATGATTATAAACAGCAATTGACAGCTGTTTTTTTGCCTGATCCTGCCCGATTACATACTGATCAAGAAACTCTTTTATCTGCTTTGGTTTTTTTAATTCATCAATTGTTTCTGCAGGAGAATATCCTGTAGGAGAAACACTTTCTTTTACGATAGAATGTGCCTGCTCGATGCAGTTTTCGCAAATAAATCCGTTTTGTCCTGAGACCAGCATTTGCACTTCATTTCTTTTCTTGCCACAGAAAGAACATTGGTTTGCATTCATTTTAATTTAAATATAAGAAAGAAAATCGCAAAAAATTACTTTTTCACGACCTCTTGTTTTGTTAAGAATTAATTATTGAATTTTGAATTTCTGTATATTCTTCTACAGATAATTTCAGTCGCTCGTTTTTAAAATTCATATCTTCTACTTTCTGTAAAGGTATCAGATGAATATGAGCATGAGGAACTTCAAGCCCTACCACAGCTACTCCAACTCTTACACATGGAACTGCATTTTTCAGTTTTTTTGCAACTTCCTGAGCAAATCCCCAAAGGTTTTTGTACTCATCACTTTCAAGGTCAAAAATCAAATCGACTTCCTTTTTAGGAACGACCAATGTGTGACCTTTCACCAAAGGCATTGCATCTAAAAAAGCAATAAAATTATCATTCTCTGCAATTTTGTAAGCAGGAATTTCGCCGTTGATGATTTTTGTGAATATTGAACTCATTGTAAAAATTATAAGTTAAGAGTTAATAATTTGAGTTTTCTAAAGTGTAATTTCTAATACCTCGAAAGACAGTTTGTTACCGTTTGGTAAAATAATTTCGGCAGTTTCGCCAATTACTTTTCCTAATAAACCTTTTGCAATAGGTGTATTGACAGAGATTTTACCTGACTTCAAATCACTTTCGTTATCCGGAACCAATTTAAAAATCTGTTCTTTTTTAGTATCATTATTCATCAATCTCACCGTCGTTAAGATTGAAACCTTGGAAGTATCAAGCTGAGTTTCGTCAATCACTTTAGAAGTCGTTACAATATCTTTTAGTTTAGAAATTCTCATTTCCAACATTCCTTGTGCTTCTTTGGCTGCATCATATTCTGCATTTTCAGACAAATCTCCTTTATCTCTTGCTTCTGCAATCTGTTGAGTAATTTTTGGTCTCTCTATTTTTTCCAATTGCTCAAGCTCGGCTTTCATTTTTTCTAGTCCTTCCTTAGTTACATAGCTCGCCATAATTTTAAAAATTTAGTTTTAGTATAAAAAAATAATCCGACATTTGTCGGACAATGTTTTTGCGTGTTAATCGTTATTGTTTTACAAATATATAAAAATTTATATTCTAATGAAAAAAACTTTCTCAATCATATCATTTTTCATCTTATTGACTTTCAGTTTATTAAACGTAAACTCATGCAGCAGCCGTGAAGATACGGTAAGCTGTTTTCCTAACTCTCCCATCAATGTAAATTTGAATTTAAATCTTGCTACATATAACAACCTCAACTTCGTAGGACAACCGATTTACATTGATGAACAGCAATCCGGAACACGCGGACTTATTGTTGTGAGAACTGCCGATTCCCCGGCATCGTTTAAAGTTTATGATCGAAATGCTCCACACATTTGCCCCGACAACAATACTACTTTAGAAATTAAAGACAACATCAGTATTGTTTGCCCGAAAGATAATGCGACCTGGATACTAATTTCAGGTCAGCCAACCGCCATCTCTTCGGTTCCTCCGAAGACTTATTTCTGGAATTATGACGCCGGAACCAAAAACTTAAATATTTATAATTAAATGAAAGCCGTCATCCAAAGAGTTTCTGAAGCGAGCGTAAAAGTAGATGGTAAAATCGTTGGAGAAATCGGGAAAGGACTGATGCTTCTCATTGGCATTGACGAGCAAGACGAAAAAACCGACGCCGATTGGTTGATTCAAAAAATCTTAAATCTCAGAATTTTCGGGGACGAAAATGAAAAACTCAATCTTTCTATAAAAGACATTTCTGGAGAAATTCTCTGCATCAGCCAATTTACATTGATTGCTGATTACAAAAAAGGCAACCGCCCCTCTTTTATCAAAGCTGCCAAGCCTGATAAAGCCATTCCTCTATTCGATTATTTCAAAGAAGAAATTGCAAAATCCGGGTTAAAAACCGAAAGCGGAATCTTTGGTGCAGATATGAAAGTTTCATTAACAAATGATGGTCCGGTTACCATCGTGATGGATTCTATTTCTAAAAACTAACTCCACACACATTTTTCAGGCTAAAACCACAATAATAATTCACTTATAGGGATTATTACGTACCACATTTATATCCCTCAAAATTGAATAGTAACAAAAAGTAACATTCGTAATTCATTAACATAAACGCAATTATGTGAAATTTTAATCAAAAAAACAAACTAATTTTTGCTTTATACATATTTTTTTAATTAAATTTAACAAACCAAAACAATACAAAAAAAATATGAAAAAGCATTATTTACTATCCTTCCTATTGATAATAGGATACGGAATTAACGCACAAGTGGGAATTAACACATCGGATCCCAAAGCAACATTAGACGTTCAAAGAGGAACAGACGCAACCAAAGCCGACGGAATTATTCCACCCAGAGTAACGGGTGACCAACTAAGATTGAATACCAGCAATTACGGACCTGATCAAGATGGTGCAATTGTTTATGTAACTACTCCTGTAACAGTCACAACAGAACCTAAAACAACGGGTGTTACAAGCCGGGGATTATATATTTATGATCACTTACAACCCAATTCAAACGGCACAGGACTTTGGCAGGTATTGCCAGATGGCCCAGCAGCTCCTGGAGGTGGAGTAGCAGGAGATGGAGCGTATGCAAGTAGAGTCAGAGGAACATTATCTTTATTAAATTTAGGAATAAATTTACTTGGCAGTAGTATACAAAATATTACTTTACCAACCACTACCACTCTTCCAGATACAAACGTAGATATTACTTCTGGACAAATCACAACAACCGCAACAGATTCATACTATACCGTTCCTTCAACAGGTATATATCAAATTAATTACAGCTACCGTACAGGTCAAGGCTTGAGGCTTGAGCTTCTAGGTGCAAACCGCCCCGGAATTATCATTACAAAAACAGCGTCGGGGGCAGCTGCAAATACCGCAACAGCTGTTGACTACAGGTATTTTGGAGGGATCAATTTAGTGGCTTTATCAGGACTTCCTGTACTTGGTGGGTTAACACTCGCTAATCTAGCATTAACGCAAGGACAAATCAGTCATATCTATCAATTCACGGCTGGAGACAGAGTGAGATTTGGAGTTGTTACAGGTGGTTTAGCAGCAGGTGTTTTAAGTGATTCTTCTGCAGAACTATCTATTTATAGAATTAAATAAAATTTAATAATAAACACTTCAACATAAAAAAATGCTTTCTCAAAATTCTGAGAAAGCATTTTATCTTTTTTAATTATTGATAATCTATCTTACTGGCACACTACTAAAATTCAATGCCACTTTCAGATTCATATCAGTAGACGTTTGGTTTTTTAGTTCGTAGACGGTTCTTACCGTAACGCCTGTGCTTTTTACGACCTCGTCCAAAAATCCTGTCTCGCTGTTTAAATCTAAATTTAAACTTGATGAACTTGAAGTTATATCAGATCTTGAAGCCACCAACCTTTCATTAGTCCCGGTAGATGAAATGTAAACCTTTATTGATTTTAAGGAACTCAAATTTCCACCTGTAGGAGAAACTACTGATATTTTGGCATCAGAAATCCTGACGTCTTTTATCTGGGCATTATTATTTCCGCCAAACCAAGTTTGAACATTGGTTGCTGTTGCTGTAGACGAGACTTCTTTGTTTGCAGGAACTCCCGTAGAAACTAAAACATTTGCCGTATAAGGAAATGTATTCTGAATAACCGACTGCACGGTTCCGCAACTTACCAAAGCCGTCGAAGCAATGATTGCTGCTGAAAATATGTTTTTCATAATAGATATTTATTTTAAGGTGTCATGCTGCCATCATTTGTATAAATACAATTTTGAAGCTGATGACTTCATAACAATTAAATTTTAGAAGTTTTGATTTGCAGAAATTATACCAAATCTATTCTACGTTCACAGAAAAACTGCCCGTGGTTTTACCGTCTGCCATATTATTTTTCCCGATAATCAACCACAATTCACCAGATGTAGGAACATTATAGGTAATTTCTCTCATAAATGGTCCATCCATTTTGCCGTCAGGAAGTTTGATTTGATTAAATCTGATATTAAAATCCTGCTGTTTTGTGGTAATTTTTGCTGCAATCTTAGACTTATTGAAATTAACAATCTTCAAAATCAGCTTATCATGTTTGTCGGTAAATTCTTCATCGATTTTAAAAGGATCGCTTCCGTCTTTCGTTATGATGATTACTTTATCTTTTTCCTCTCTTACCAATTCTTTATTGACAGAATCTTTTTTGATTAAAGAATCACCTTCAGGCATATTTACAGAATCTAATCTCGATTGAGGAGTTGGCAACTCATTGACAACCGAAGAATCTTTTTGTGCCATATCCGAAACTGCCGCTTCCTTTTTGCATGATAAAATCATTAAAGGAATTATGAATAAGATTGATTTTTTCATTTGAATATTTTTTTATGAAGAAACAATCCATTTCAATCACCTTACCTTATTCACGAATGGTTTCATAGTAAAGGATTTTCGAAAGAAATGTCTCTGATTTTTCAGTTTTAACTTTTTCTAGAATCTCTTTTTTCAACGGTGTGTTTTGTTTTTCTTCAGCATATTTCAACAAATATTTTTCACTGAAATTAATGGATTGTAAATGATAATTGATGGCAAAATCATCTCTCTTCATATTTTGAGAAGTAATCAATCCGCCCCAATTGATGTAACTGCAAGCTAAAACTGTTCCATAAAAATACCAGACCATTGAGTTGAAGAGATATGCGTTTGTTTTTTTTGTGTGGATTTTAATGAAAGTAAGAATCAAGCCAATCAACGACAATGTAAGAAAAGCATAAACGCCTATTTTTTTATAGGTCAAGCCCATGTCTACTATATATTCAGTATTTTTTATGAACGCTGAAATAATTAAAATCGCATTTAAAAAAATCCAGATTTTCGCTAATAATTTTAATGATTTTGCTTTTACATCGAAGTTGAAGCCACCTTTAAAATACAGCATAATTACTAAAATTGCCATGATGATCGATAAAATGACCGCATTTACCCGTTCGTGAGTTTCTTCTCCTAGCTGAATGGTTGTTTTTGGGATTTCTACGAATTGCTCGTAATTGAAAGTAAAAATAAACGCCAGCAATAAAATATTCAGGCAAAAAAATGAGATCACACCGCTCATTCTTTCAGAATTTAAATCTAAAAAAGAATATGTTGCTCTTTGAATTTTATCTTTAGCTTCAAATTCGTTTTCGAGAATATGGTTTTGTTTGTAAATCAATTTCTCCACAGAATAATTCCAATAATTGAAAGCTATAAAAAAACCTAAAATGGAAATACACAACAATTGCCAAAAATTAACATCCAACTCATAATCTGTAAAAATGCTTGCAAAATGATCGCTTCCCGCAGAGTAAATTCCAAAGAAAATCGAAATAAAAATAAGCGGAATTAAAACAAATGCTAAAACTTTCTGCCAAAGACCTGAAGCATTCCGTTTTGGAAGCCATTTATCTAAATTGAAAACTCTACAGATAAAAGTAAAGCAATTGACTACAAAAACCGGGATCAGTAAAAGAATTTTCATTCTCTTGTTTTGCGAACGGTAAGAAAGCAGCAAAAGTGAACTTACCACCGCCAAAAATGAAGCAAAATCTCCGTACCACGCAAAAGCAATACCCGAAAAAATACTGGTTACCAAAAGAATCATAAAGGTTCTCTTCCTATTTTTCTCAGGAGTTTTAAAAACAGTGAGTACAGAATATACAATCGCTAAAATCCCGAGATTGAGCCCGATATTTTCGTTGTAAAAAAGTGCTACAAAGATGGCGGTTGTAAGAAATATATAATGATGTGTTTTCATAAGGAATTTTTTTTGAGGTTAAGGATAAAGTTGAAGCCTAGTTTAATATAAAACCGGCGTTTCTTTTTGACGGATGAACTCTTTGAGATTATCGAAATTTTGCCAAAGAAGTTCTTCAAAATCCCAATGATGAAAAGCTTTCATGTTTTGTCCTTTACGGAAAGCCTTTAAATAAATTTTAAAATACTCTGGGAAAACAATGGTTCCTAAAGCAAGAACACCTAAAAGATAGGCACTTCGTTTTCCGTTGCCAAAAAGCAGATATTGCATCGCAATTTCATCCTGCACATTAGTACTGCAATCAGTAATTAAATGATAGACGTCATGGTTTTCCATTTTGGGAATCATTCTAAAACCGTGATTGTAGTAAAATTCTCCCAACGTTCTTCCCAATGAATCTTCACTGAAGCTCAACAGTTGTTTTTCGCTGAACTGCCATTGTCTTTTTTTCTTTTTAAAATATTTCCTGTACTGTTTCTGTGAATTTTCGTACATGAAAACGATAAATCGGATGCGTAGTTTTTTCATAGTTATTTATTTAATAAAATTCTAAAAAGTAGGAAATCAAAATCCCTAAAGGAGCTAAAAATGGCAGGGAAACCGAGATCCAAAAGCCCAGGTGAAAAAGATTTTTTCGAAATTTTTCGGTATTCTCTTTATTATAATTAAGATCGCAGGAAACACCCAAAGAATACAATAAATTGGCAATTAAAATCATGACCAGATAACCAATTCCCTGAGGCACAATAGTAAATAATGTTATTTCAAAATCATCGTCGTATGGCATAATGAGATTTACCCCGAGAATTACGTATAAAACAAAAGCAAGTATTCCCGAAACAACCAATCCTAAATTATAATTAGTTCTTTTCTCACTCCACCAATTTTTAATTTGTGATTCTGTAAGATTTAAAGTCTCTTTCATTTTTAAAATAATTATAAGTTTAGAAGTGATAATCCTATGTAGAAATACAGAACCGCAATAGGAATATTAATACAGATTATTAATGATGCTTTCATACAAATTTTGAGTTTAGGCTTCCTGAATAGACCATAAATCAGTAGACACAGAATAACAAATAAATTAATGGGTATCGCAAATTGTAAAAGCGTAAATCCAGAAGCGGCAAAAGCATCAACTTTCGTAATCAAGTATCCGAAAAGGCAGACATTTCCAAGAAGAAAAAACAATGTGAAAGTGTAGTTTCCTATATTTTTGATGATTGAATTTTTCATAAATTTTAATTTAAATGAGTGAAATAATGAAGTACAGAAATAAAAAATTGGAAAAATTGAAGAATAGTAAAACCGCTGAGTTCTTAAATTCTGTTTTATTTTCAGGAAATACATAATAAAAAACAAAGAGAAGTACTATTGAAAAAGTATTTACAATTGAATTCAATGCAGATAAAAAAAGTAGACTATATGCTAGATCATCCTGCGTTTTAAATACAATTAATAATATAATTACCAACCCAATCAACCAGCTGATGCAGAAATAAATTAATGCAACATTATTGAGTTCAAATTTTTTCATCTCGACAAAGTTTAAAAACCGTAATCTCTGGCCTCACCATAAACCTTACCTGAAAAGAATGGCCGATTGCACGGTTGATATAAAGCATCCTACCATCTTTCAAATCAATTTCTCCAGAAACATATTTTCTATTTTCCACGGGAAGAATCGGTGTAATCAATCCGGGAATTCTGCATTGTCCGCCGTGAGTATGACCGCTCAAAATCCAGCCTTGATAACCGTTCCATACGTCTTTATCGCAGACATCAGGATTATGACAAAGCACGAGATTCGCTTTTTCGGGATTGTAATTTTTCATCACTTTCATCGGATCAAAATTGGGTGACCATAAATCGTCGAAGCCGATAATGTTTAAACCGTGAGATTCTACTTGCTCGTTATTCAACATGGTAACACCATTGTTTTGAAGAATACAGCAAATCTCTTTTGAAGAACCGAGATCTTTCCAGGTTTTTCCATAATCGTGATTACCGAGAATCCCGAATGTTCCCAGTTTTCCATAAATTGCTTTTGCCATTACTTTTTTCAGGCTTTCATGATCTTCTGAAGTTCCGTGATTCACATAATCTCCGGTGTAGACCACAAAATCAGGACTGTAATTTTGGGCTTTTTGAAAAGATTCAATCAAAAAATTCCAATCGAAACGGTTTCCAACATGTAGATCTGAAATCTGCATTAATATTTTCCCTTCAAGATGTTCAGGTAAATTTTTTATGGGCAGTTTTCTTTCAACAAATTCTACCCAAAATGGTTCGATCTGCCATGAATAGAGAAAAGGCAAAGCTCCGACCGCAGAAAGCTGCATGAGTCTTTTTAGAAAATGTTTTCTGGTCATGATGTAAGGTTGATATGATTATTTTGCTTTAAACTCTCACAGATTATCCAGATTTCAACAGGATAAAAAATCTGCGGAATCAGCTTAATCTGCGAGAAAATTTTCATCTTTGATTATTGGGAAAAGTACATTAGCTTCCTGCGAACGGAGTTCCGAAAAGACCAACTGCCAATTCCATCCAAACCAAAATAAGAATCACAACAATTAAGAAACTAATTAAGATTTTGTAATTGCTGTTTTTAACGATAGCTCTCACCAAGCTGATTAAACCAGCCGTTCCGAAAAGCAGTATTGCCGCCAAGATAAAATCAAATCTTGACCAGTTCCAGCCTTCTATAAAAAGGTTTCCTAAAAATGCCGCCGCCATCAAGAGAGCCGGTACCGCAAAAATTGCCAGAGTTATTTGTTTTTGTGTAGTCATTTTATTTAATTTTAATCTATAAAGTACTTTGTATTTCAAAGTGAATTTTCAAAAAAATATAGAGTTTATCTGCCTATCAATTTTTCTAAGGCATCTAAATGTTCTGTAAAAGCAATTCTCCCGTTTTGAGTTACACGGTACGAAGTTTTTGGCTTTTTACCGACAAATTCTTTTTTAACTTCAATGTAATTGGCTTTTTCCAACGCATTGCTATGACTTGCCATATTCCCGTCTGTGATTTCCAGCAAACTTTTCATTTCAGAAAAATCAACCCAGTCGTTAACCATCAGAACGGACATAATGCCCAATCTTACGCGGCTTTCGAATTCTTTGTTGAGTTTTGAAATGTTAATCATTTATTTAATTATTTAATATAAAATAGAATGTGGAATCAACAATTGTATGTTTTGAATCTATCATGAAAATTTTGTTTTCTCTAATTGCTAACAAATTAGATTTTAATAATTTGTCAGAATTAACCGTGTCAATTGTAATAATTGAATCATTTTTCACATAATTTCCTCGACAATACCAATTTCCTAACGCTGAGCCATTTGTAAATTTATAAGTTTCATCTTTCCTAAACTCTAATTTGATATTATTTAAATCAAAATTTTGACCTGCCTCAAAAACAACTTCTGATGAATCTCTTATAATTAAATAAATATGAACACCTAATCCAACAGAGAAGATCTTCATAAACAATTTATTTATATTTCTTATGCATAATCAATCCATACACAATATGCAGCACACCAAAACCAATCGTCCAGGCAATCAGTCCCCAGCCTAAAAACAGGAAGGAAAGCAATCCTAAAACGATCTGGCAATATCCTAAATACTTAATATCTGTTAAGGTATATCTTTCCGCGCTTACCAAAGCCAATCCGTAGAAAATCAATGTTGCCGGAGCGACCAAGACAAATAAATGATGATACAGAAGCACCAAACAAAATAATCCACCCGTAACTAAAGGAACAGCAAATGTCACCAACAGTCTTCTGGTGGTTGCATCCCAGATTTTTAATCCTTTCTTCTTGCTTTTATTAGCTGTGAATATATATCCGCATGAAATGGCCACTACTAAAATGACTGCACCAATGACTACAAGCTCCCGGACCAATTCCTTTCCAAAAATATTTCTATCGCCGTCAAAGTAATCAATTCCTTCTCTTTGGAAAACAAAATACACATAAGCCGCCCCAATGATCGCTGCCAAACCGGCAACTACTCCAGATAAACCGCTTAGCGAAATAAAACGTGACGACCGCTCCATCATAGAACGGATGTGTGATAAGTCTTCGTGATAGTTTTTCGATTCCATATAAAAGAACTTTGAATTGCAAAGTTATATTTAATTTTTAAACAGCAAAACTTTTTCCAAATTATTTGTTTAATTTTTTTACTTTAGAAAAAACATATGGTATGGATAAAGACATTCTGCGCTCAGAAATTTTCAGACATCTGGATGGCGTTGTTACTGCGCCTATAGTTGCTTCACTCATGAAAAAGGAAATTATTAATTTCATTATTGACCGTGAAAAAATAATTTTGAGTGAACTTTCAGATGAGTTCAAAACCAATGAAGGCTATCTGAATGTAGCAATTCGGACATTGGCGTCACAAGGTTTTCTGAATTATGGTGTTGATAATGAGAAAGACAACATTATAATTTCTGCAAACAACAAAACTCAGTTTCTTCAAAAATATAGCTTGCTTTATCTAAAAGTGATTCCGTTTTTGAAACATTCTACCAATATTAAAAATCAAATCAACGAAAATTCATTTATTGAAGAATTTACACAGCTGAGTGATTCTATAAAAAATCATTTCGGGATTCAGCTTTCTGATGATGCAGAAGAAAAAAATATTCAGGAGCAAATTTTAAAACATATCGAAGGATGCATCATCGGTCCGGTCATCGTTTATCTCGGAATGACAGGGATGTTCCATAAATATTTTATGGAAACTTCTTTTCAGGCGGCAGAATTTCATAAAAACTCTGATAATTTTGAGGTGATTTTAGATTTTCTGACATTTTTGGGTTGGTTTAAAAAGACCGGCGACAATTATAAATTTACAGAAACCGGAATTTACTTTGCTAAAAGAGCTGCATCTTATGGTGTGACAGTTTCTTATCTTCCCTTGCTCAATAAGATGGATGAACTTTTATTCGGAAATGCTTCAAAAATAAGGGAAATCTCAGAGGGTGAAGATGAAATTCATGTAGACCGAGCAATGAACGTTTGGGGAAGCGGCGGTTCGCATTCCAACTATTTCAAAGTGGCGAATGATTTTATCATTCAGATTTTCAATCAGCCCATTCATTTGCAACCGAAGGGTGTTCTGGATATGGGTTGCGGAAACGGCGCATTTATTCAACATATTTTTGAAACCATCGAAAGATATACGCTTCGCGGGAAAATACTGGAAGAACATCCTTTATTTTTAGTGGGTGCAGATTACAACCAAGCCGCTTTGAAAGTGACCCGAGCTAACCTCATCAACAACGATATTTGGGCAAAAGTAATCTGGGGCGACATCGGAAATCCGAAACAATTGGCTGATGATTTAAAAGAAAATTATGAGATTGATCTTTCTGATTTACTGAATATCAGAACTTTTCTCGATCACAACAGAGTTTGGAAAGCTCCTGAGAAAAGTCAGCCGGAAAGAATCAGTACTTCAACAGGAGCATTTGCACATCGTGGAAAAAGATTATCCAATAATTTAGTTGAAGAAAGTCTGAAAGAACATCTTGAGCTTTGGCTACCATACATCCGCAAAAACGGACTTCTCATAATTGAGCTTCATGCTTTAGACTCAAAACTGACGGCAGAAAATTTAGGAAAAACTCCGGCAACCGCTTATGAGGCGACACATGGTTTTTCTGACCAATATATTTTGGAAGTGGAAGTTTTTAAGAAAATTTGCTTAGAAACGGGATTACAGATTGATAAAGAATTATTCAGGAAGTTTCCTAATTCTGAGTTGGTTACGGTTTCTATTAATTTGCTGAAAAGCTAGTAAAATTCAATACATCTAAATTCATCTCGCAGATATAGCTGATTGCGCAGATCCAATTTATTTAAAAATAAGAAGAAAACCATTCTGATAGTCAGAATGGTTTTTTGTTATTTGGTTGGTTTGGTTATAGTTTTTATGTATTTTCTTTAGTTCGGAAGTTTGGTTCCTGAAATTTCAAATGGGAAACTTACTCTTTGTCCGCCATCATCCAAATTTACCCATGTAGAGCTTGCAACTACAAACTGTTGCGCATTGTTTACTTTACCTGCATCATGAGGCAATTGTGGGTAGAAATGAGTTCCTGTGGAAGTTTTTGAGACCCATTTTATCCAATAAGTTCCTGCTGCCAAATTAAGATCAGGTGAATTAATTTTCATTTTATAAATTTTTCTGTTCGTATTATCCGGTTGCCCTTGCAATATTCTGTACCACTTAGTTTCTTCAGATGAGGCGTATCGGTTTGTGGTTATATCGCCATACACTTTCACAGCTCCTGCAACAGAGGGATCAGAAGAGTATATTTCAAAATAAAATTCACTTACAGGAAATGTAGTTCCTGAGAAACTTGTCTGGTACGAATAGAAATAGAAGTTCTGTATATTCCATTTTTCACCTGCGGGAACCTGAAAATCGTCTGAAAGCATACGGTCAGTAATAGTTCCGTTTAGCCCCCAAGTACTCTGAGGTGCTTTCACTTCGCTCCATGTATATCCTGTAGGTGCAGAAGTTCCTGCAACAGATGTATTTCCGGTGCTCATCCCCGTCACAGCACTGTAAGTAAACGCTTCCGGCTGTGGTACAACTTCGTCATCGTCATTCTTACAGCTTACAACTAAAGTGGCGATAGACATCAGGCATAAAAAAAATCTTGATTTCATAATAAAAAAGTTTTATAAATTATTTGATACAAAACTACTTTGCCCGACAGCCTCTTTATATAGGAAAACCACCCTTTTTACGGAGTGGTTTTCTTGTTTATTCAGTAATGATGGTTATTCTAGAACCATTTAAAATTTATTTCACTCTTAATCTTTCTTTGATTGCCTCGATATTTTTCTTGGCAGAATCTTCCAAAATAAGACTTGCACTCATATGAATTCTTGCAGGCATCAACTCATTAAAGTGTTCTGTACCTTCCCAAGAAACTTTCTTGATTAAAGCTAAAGCATCTTCGCTTCTTGAAGCTAAAGTATTTAAAAATTTCTCTAATCTCGAATCCATTTCTGCAATGGTTTCAGAAACCGAATGATAAATATTATGCTGCTCTGCCCAATCTGCCGATCTGAAGTCTGCATCTATTGCCATTGCCGCAAACTGAGATTTCCCTATTTTTCTTTCTACGTAAGGTCCGATGACGAAAGGTCCGATTCCTAAGTTGATTTCAGTTAATGCCAAAGCAGAATCTTTGGTTGCAAAACAGTAATCTGCACCACAAGCCAATCCTACTCCACCACCAGTGGTTTTTCCCTGAACTCTTACAACAACGATTTTACCGCAATTTCTCATCGCGTTTAAAACTTTGGCAAAACCTCCGAAGAATTTAGTAGAAGCTTCCAATTCTTCAATTGCTAAAAGCTCGTCAAAACTTGCACCGGCACAAAAAGCTTTTTCACCTTCGCTTTTTACAAGAATTGCTTTCACTTCTTTCTTTGCGCCTTCTTCTAAAATTGTTTCAGCTAATTTTTCAAGAATTGCTCCGGGAAGCGCATTACTTTTTGCAGTTCCGAATGTAATTTCGGCAATATTATTTTTAATTTCTGATGTTACAAAGTCACTCATTTCTTTTAAATATAGTTTGAGATTTAATAATCACAAAAATACTTTAATCTTGTTAAAATAATAAATAAACTTCTTTTTTTATTATTTAAATTACAATAAAACTATATATATAATATTACGACCCAATTTAACCAATAACACCCGCTATATTATCAAAAAAATTAAGGATAAATTATTGTTTTAAAAATTAAATTTATCTACTTTTATCGCTAAAACTAAACCTATGCAAAAAATGAATTATGAAGCTTATCTGTCAGCAATTAATGAATGGGACAATACCGTTTCAAACTTTGCTGAAATTGAAAGACTCATCCCTTTACCTTATGTTTTTGAACTTTCTGCAGAGCAGATTGAGAAACTGAACGAAGAAGATGAATATCCTAAAAATTTCCGTCTGGATATGGGAATTCTAAAAGATCAGGTTGTTCTTATTTTAGTACAGAGAGATTCTAAAGGAGAACTAAAAAAAACCGATTACAGTTATTCAGTTTTGGGAAGTCTTGAAAACGATATTGAATTGAAGGAAGTAAAGCAATATACTCTGGTTAACAGAAGTATTCTTTCGAAGGATCTTACAAAAACTTCTACAGATTCAGATATGAGCTTTCCAATTCTCAGCCAACCGGCTGCAGAACAGCAGGTAGCGGTAAAAGAAATTGAAGATTGGAGAGAAAGTGGTATGGAATGGTTCCAGAGAGAAGATAAGGATTTTGAAGGAAAAAGAGTTTTCAGACGTTTTTTCATTTCAAAAGATGATCTCCTGCATGATCAGAGCAGCACAACAAACATTATCTGCTCTTTTGCACTTAAGTTTTCAGATATTTACCAGAGAGTATTGGTAAGTCTTGTTTTCATTTCTTTTCAGAAAAATTTACTTGGGAGTGAAATCAGTTCCGACTTCAGCATATCAAACACTTACAATTATGCGAGGCCATGTCCTCCGGTTTGCTAAATAATGGGATTGTATAAATCATGAAGTATCTTTATTTCACTTCCTTATATATCTCTTATGGGCTGTTGGTTTTTGCATTCATATTCGGGTTTAAGAAATATCTTTTGTTGGGAAATAAAGAAAAATGGTATTTATACTATTGCGCTTTTTTGCTTTTAATAGAAATCGCAACGAATACATTGATTGAAGTGTTTGGTTTTAAAAACACTTCTTTCATGTATCCCATATTTATTGGTGGAGAGTTTTTTATACTGACCACTTTATACATTAAGAAATTGTCTCTGTCTGACTGGTGGTTACTACCGACAGCAATTTTAACAGCAGGGCTTTTGATTATTAACCAATGTATTACTCTGACCAATGATTATATAAAGGTAATCTCTAATATTATCATTATTTGTTTTGCAGGTTATACCTTACTGCAGGAAATAAAAAATGAGAAAAAGGTGAATCATTTTTTATCAGTTGATGCATTTATTTTTATGTATTATACGGTTTCTGTTTTTATATTTGTTCTTCAGAATCAGCTGACTTCATTATCTGAAAGTACTTATTTTATTATTTTGAGTACCAATAATATGTTGCTGATTGTATTTTATGCTTCTTTACTCTACACATTTTTACGTTTGAAAAAAAATCTATTAACCAAAACATAAATTATTAATTTTTAAACATTTACCATTAAAGAAATCACACTTAACATTAGCTTTTTCATCTATTTAATTATCGTCTTGGTAATTATTGTTACTTTTGTTTTGCTGGCTTATAAGTTCTTTATCGACAGAATTATAAAAGAGAAAAGCATCCAGCACAAAGCAGAAATTCAGCATCAGAAAAACCTTACTCTCGAAAGCACAAAAACTCAGGAGGAAGAAAGAAAAAGAATGGCAATTTTGATTCATGATGACATTGGCAACAGGCTTAATATTCTTTCGCTTTGGCTTCAAAATCTAAATGCCGAGAACAAAGAAACTTCTGAAAAGATAATTTCAAATCAAATTTCTGAGCTGATAGATTCGGCGAGAAGTATTTCACATTCACTTTACCCTGTCAATCTTGAAAAATTAGGACTCGTTTTGTATGTTGAAGAATTGATTACCAACCTCTCGAACAAGATTAAAATCACTCTGCATGTGGTTCAGGAATATCAGAAAAAAGATATTTTTACAGAAGTGCAGATTTACAGAATCATTCAGGAGTTTACAACCAATGTTATCAAGCATTCTAAAGCCGCCGAAATGAGTATCTATCTAAAGGATATCAAAGAAAACAGAATCGTAATTTTATCTGATAACGGAGAAAGCTTTGATTACGACAATGCAAGCAAAGGTATGGGCCTGAAAAACATAGAATCGAGAATAAAATCACTCAACGCCCGCTTCAAATGGAAGAATACAATAGGAGAAGGCAGCAGGCTGATTATCATAATTCCACAAAATAACGACCATGAAAATTAAAATAGCCTTAGTAGATGACGAGCAGCTTATTTTGGAAGGTGTAAAACTTTTGCTTTCTATTGAAAAAAGCATCTCTGTGACCATAACATCAAACAATGGCCCGGATTTTTTAGAAAATTTAGCAATTCTTAATTCTGAAGAGTTCCCGGATATTGCTCTTATTGACATTCAGATGAAACCAATGGACGGATTTGAACTTGTAGAAAATTTAAGACAAAAATATCCTGCACTCAAAATAATCATTCTCTCTTCTCATTACAAAAGCAGCATCTTGGGTTACATGGTAAAATTAGGTGTTTCTGCATTTTTGCCTAAAAACTCTGATAAAAAAGCTTTCATAGAAGCCATTACAGAAGTCCATACAAAAGGGTTATACTTCACCTCCGAAGATTACAAAATGCTTTTCTCGTACATGAATAATCCTCCGAAAACAAAATCATTGTTTGATCTGGAAGATGAACTTAGTGATCGTGAGAAAGAAGTCGTAAAACTGATCTGTGAAGAGATGACCAATCATGAGATTGCGGAAAAGCTTTTCCTTAGTCCCAGAACCATTGAAAGTCACAGACAGAGAATTTTAGATAAAATTGGTGCTAAAAATACAGTGGGCATCGTAATCTACGCTGTAATTAATGATATTTATTCACTTCCGGTAAAGCTTTAATCAATTTAAATTTTCACGAAATAGAGTTTTCGTGAGTACAAATGTAGGCCTTCAAAATATGAAGGTTTTTTTATATCCCCAATTCTGATTACGTATAAATACTGAATGGTTCATTTGGTAATTTATACTCTACCGTATTCCCTGCTTTCATCGTTACTTTGGGGTATAATTAAAACGAAAACACATCAAGTTTGTTTTAAAAAAACACATTAATATAAACCTAAAAACAAATATTATCATGGACGAAGAATTAATGGGAGTTATTAAAACTTTTGCGGGAAATTTCGCACCAAGAGGCTACATGCTATGTAACGGAGCTTTATTGAGTATTGCACAATATTCTGCCCTTTTCACTATTTTAGGAACAACTTACGGAGGTGACGGACAGAACACCTTTGCTTTGCCTAATCTAAATGGACGTGCCCCTATTGGCGCAGGAAATTCTTATGTTTTAGGGCAAATAGGTGGATCTCCACAAACAACTTTACTAAGTGCCAACCTGCCTAGCTTTGCAAGCCAACTGAAGATATCAAATACGAATGCTACCAGTGTAACCCCTTCTGCTGCTTCGTCTATTGCTATTACGGGACAACCTAATGGAAGACAGTTTGATGCAATCCCAAGTTTCGTAGATGACAATCCTACCTTGCCTATCAATGCAATGTCAGTAACTTTTGCAGGACAAAACTTACCAATCAGCACGATGCCTCCTTACCTTGGGCTTAATTATATTATCTGTGTGGAAGGTATATATCCATCCAGACCATAATTCAACCAAAATATTACTTTAATTAACCATCAAATACAATAATCATGGACGAAGAACTATTAGGAACCATTAAAATGTTTGCAGGAGATTTTGCTCCAAAAGGATATATGTTATGCAACGGTGCATTATTAAGTATCAATCAAAACACGGCACTTTTTTCACTGCTAGGAAATGTATATGGAGGTGACGGTAGAACGACATTTGCCTTGCCTAATCTTAACGGGCGTGCTCCGTTTGGTACCGGAAATTCAAGCACCGGAAAAAACATTGCTTTGGGCGAAGTTGCAGGAAGTCCTCAGACTACACTTTTACAGCAAAACCTTCCAAGCATTATCAGTCAGCTAAAAATATCAAATACTAATGCTACAAGTGTAACCCCTTCTGTGACATCATCTATTGCGATAACAGGTCAGCCGAACGGAAGGCAGTTCGATGCAATCCCCAGCTTTGTAGACAGTGCTCCTGATACAATGATTAATGCAAATTCAGTTTCTTTTACAGGACAGAATCTGCCGGTAAATACGATGCCTCCATATCTAGGTATGAATTACATCATTTGTGTTCAGGGTATATTCCCGTCAAGACCATAAATAACCAAATTAAATAATTAAAATCATGAAAAGATCTACTATTTTATTAATCTGTAGTCTGCTCATTTCTTTCTTCTCGAACGCACAGACCAGTACAGAACAGTTTGAAACCGAATCTGCCGGAAGCACAAGCTTTACTGACAACGGTGTAATTTTCAACATCACGTCCACTGTATCAAACTATGATATTTTTGTAGGTCAAGGATTTGGATGGAACGGTACTGCACCAGACAACAGATTTATTGACAATACAGGAACTGCTACATCACAATATGCCAACTCATCATTAGCTATAAAAACAACTTCCAATTTGTTTAAAGTTAATAGATTTTGGGTCTATCTGGTAGACAGACTTAATAATCTTGCTGCACCAGGAACGCTTACCATAACAGGAAAACTTTCTGGCGTAACCAAGTTTACACAGACAAAAAGTACAGGTTTTACAACTTCATTATCCACAACATCCGGATTTACTTTGATTGATCTGACTAATCTCAACGGCCAGAATTATTCTAATATTATTATTGACCAGCTTGTCATTACTGTTGGAGGAGATTTTCGCTATATGGCATTCGATGCTTTCACTTGGGTAAAAGATACCGGGATTGTTTTATCTACTGACGAATTAAAAAAATCAAAAAGCAATCTGTCTGTTTCCCCAAATCCTACGACAGGTGAGCTTTCTGTAGAAGTATCTGAAAATTCTAAGGCTCAGCTTTATGATCAATCCGGAAAAATACTGAAAGACTTTGAGCTTAAAAAGGGAGTCAATAAAGAAAACATATCAGAACTTCCATCAGGAACGTACTTGCTGAAAACAACTTCAGAATCTAAAAAAATCATTAAAAGATAGTCGTACTTATACCAAAAAACTAACCACCATGAGAACTCTTTTAGACTATAAATGATTTCATTCTTACGATTCTATCACACAATGAGCAAACCTTTGAAATATCTCAAAGGTTTTTGTTTTTTAGTCTTTATTTTTTTCCGTAAAGCAACAATCTTTTAAAAGCATACATTGCAGGAAAACTTTTGAAGTGGTTCTTAATTCTTTTTTTGTATTCTGAAATAAAATTCTCTCTAGATACCTCATCCAATCGCTCGACATACGGTATCAAAGCAGAACCCGAAATGAACTGATACAATTTTTCAGCATTGTCTGCGATAATCGGATAGACTTTTACTGAAATACTTAAATCTTTTAAACTATGAGCAAACATGATTTGAGCGTAGTCGTCAATACTCAAAACAGGTGAAAGCCTGTTCCAACCATCAAGTTGAGTACGAAAAGGTTCTTCCGAAGCGAGTTGGAATAATATTTTATTTAAAACATTCTCAGCCTGAATCGGCATTTGTATAGCGAACTGTCCGTTTTCACTTAATAATGAGATTAATTTTGGAAATAATGTTTGATGATCATCAGACCATTGTAATGCAGCGTTACTGAAAATCAAATCCCATTTCTTTTTTGAATTAATTAAATCTTCAACCGTCGTTTGCTTGAAATTCAATTTACCATTTTGAAACTGATTGGCTTCGGCAAGCATTTCTGCTGAAGAATCAATTCCCAGAAATTCTGCATGAGAAAATTTTTCTGAAAGAATATGAGTTTGCTCGCCCGTTCCACAACCGATGTCGATAGCTTTTTTCAGATTTTCAGATGAAATTAAATTCATCAAATCAAAAAATGGCTGATAACGGATGTTTTTAAACTGATTATAAATTTCAGGATTCCAAGGCATAATTTTTTGATTTTAAATTAATATTCGGTCCGTAGACTCCGTAATCATCGATTTGAAATTGCTACACAAATATTATTCCTACGGAATGCACCTTCGATAATCCGACTCAGGACTTAGCATTTATTTTTTTCAAGGACAAAATATACTTATCAATATACAAATCTTTTTCTTTCGATTTATACTGTTGAATATATCTGGGATGATCCAACACCGTCATTTGATCAAATAATTTTGCTTCAGCATTTAATTTTGAAATAAAATCTGCATTTTTCTTTCCTAAAACGAAAACTTCAGAAGTATCTAGACCTAAGCTGATATGTTTCTTTAAAGAATCGATCATAAAATCTTTCACATCATTGAAAAGTTCTTTGTCATCATAATAATTGGCATTAATCCAACTACCTTTTGATTTTCGTACGATTGCCAAAGGAAAAGGTGAATTGATGTAAAAATCTTTGTAAAATTCTTCTGCGCCGCCGTAAGCTGCAATCATGTCGTATATAAAAACGGAAGAGATTTCATGCGTATGAGAAGATTCCATTTTAATTCCGCAAACCGTTTCCAACCGCTTTGTATCAGTAAATGGAACTCCGGTAACTCCTGCGCCATGACGGCTGGGATTAATTCCAATCATAAATTTCCTTTGACTGGAATCATTATAATATTTCTGATAAAACTTTTGCATCACAGCCAGCGTTTCAGGGTTATCCAAATACGGATTCAGAACCTGAAAATCATTAGGAAGAATTCCAGTAAAATTTAATTTTTTATTAAATTCAACTACCTGATCTGCAAAAGTTTTACCAGACATTTTATTCTACATCTTCATCGTCTCCATCTTCACTCAAAGCCAATTCGACATCGATAAACTGAATGTATAATCCACAAATTTCACCATGAGTATCGTACGCAAAATATACAGGATAGCTCCCGTCACCAAACCCGCTCGCAAACATCGGAATCTGATAGTCTGTATTGGGAACCGTCCAATTGATCCAGTCTCCGGCATCTCTCTGATTGTCTGGATGATCTTTGTAACTCTGTGCAAAAATTTCAGCAAAATAATCATCGTACACATTGTCGAAATCTGTTGCAGCAATAAATTGATCTACAGAAGGAAGAACTTCAGCATCGGTAATACATCCTAAACCTGCATCTACACTGAAACCAAAAAAATCGTCTGCGGTTACATCTTCCAAGTCTTCAATTCCAATTAAAGCTTCACGATAAACGACAGGTTTTTCTTTGGTAAATTCAACTTTTACTACAGCATACCGGTCTCCCCAATCCTCAGATTTCACCACAGCAACCGTAACCGGGAAATTTCCTTTCGGAGCTTGAATGAAGTATGGTTTTTCATCAGAACTCAGATAAACAAGCGGATCTCTCACCACTATTTTTCCGGACGGTAGCGAAACATTGCCTATTTCGATCGTCTCCATTTTCTGTCCAAGAATTTCATTCGAGGTAAAATATGTTTCAAGGTCTGTAGGACAAACTAAAACATCTTTTACTTCTTCCCATTTTTTCAACCAGCTTTCGTTCATAATTGATGATGATTTAATTGTAATTTTTAAAATTCAGGATTTTTTATTCTACCTAAAATTCCTCTTCAACTTTCAAACCTTTTATAAAAGTTTCAAAATCTTTAGCCAAAAAAGTTTTCTTAAAATTATTTTCCTGATCTATATGCACTACTTCGGGCTCACCATCTTTACCACAGTTTGAATAATCAAATAAAATCATATCATGTCCTGCTGACGGACAGTCTGCAAAATACACTCCGATTGCAGGATAACCCCATTCATCAATCATAAACTGACTCCCCATTTCTCCGCAAAGCGAATAAATACGTTCTCGCCCAATTCCCATAATACCATTAATTGCCACATGATCATCTGCCCAAGAATTGGCTTCAGTAGTAGGGAAAACAGATTTGTTTGCCAAGCCACCGTTCTGTGTCTTCATCATCTGAATGTAAGAGCCGGGAAGTTTGTATCCCAATTCTTTTTCAACAGAATCAATCATCTCGTCATCAGCGATACTACCGATGTAGTCTCTTGCAGAGTAGCTGCATTCACTCCAAAAATTCTTAAAGTCGAAGTCTTTGAAAAATTCTGTTATCATAATATTTTTTTATTTAAAAAGCAGCTATAAAAAGCTCACCCCAAATATCCTTATTTTATTTGAAAAAATCAATCAAAAACGCGTAAAAGATGTGTGAATTATTTTAATCTTGAAAGTTTAATTATTATTAACATAATAAAAAAATAAATTTTTAAAACAAGATGGATGATTTTAAATCATTTTTCTAGCGGTTTATAATTGAAATACCCTAAGTAAAAATCACCATCATTTCCTTCAAATTTCTTTTCTTCAATAATTTTAAATTGACCTGATGAATCTCTTTCCTCCACCAATATCTTGTCTGAAACATCAACTCTGGCAAATTCAATTAAAGAATCTTGTTTTAATTTTAAAAAATGAGTCGTTACAGAACCTGTCAAAATAAGAGAATTGATACAATTTAATTTTGAGTTAAAACTCAGGTTAGGATAATCATCAGAGTTTTTTATATGCACAAAATCTTTATTTTTTGGATTATAAATGAATAACGTTTTGATTGTATTTCCTCCTCTTGCTGCGATTCCACTTTCATATATGAAGTCTTTATATCCGTCACTATTAAAATCGGAAATTTCAGCATCGATGCCAGTAACTCCATCTTTATCAAAGTAAAATCTATTGGTTTGTTTCCAGACATTTCCAATATTTTTTTGCTTTTTAAAATCCCAAATACTGTCTCGTTGATAAAAATTTAGAATAATAAGATTATCCTCTGTATTATCATTTCGAAATTTCTCAATCTCCACTTTTGTTTTTCCCCTCAAACCAACATTTAAACTGTCTGCGAACTTTTCTTCCGAAAAATAAGCGTTAATATTTTGTTCTTTACTTTTCGAACAAGAAGAAATTATAAATATTAAAATGGCAAACCTTAAAAATTTCATATTTAAATATACTAAAAATCCCTTCAGCCAAAAGCCAAAAGGAATTGTAATTTTATCGTTTAATTTTGAATTAAATCAATCCAAACTGCTCAAAATGATGCGTAAAATGCTTTCTCTGGAAAAGCTCCATCATCTCTTTATTCAAATGTCCGAATCTTGGATTATAATGTTCCGCAAAAGGATTTTCTTTGAAATAAACGGTAAACTCTTTCAAGGTTTCGATTAATTTCGCCTTTGCTTCGTCCAGATTTTTATTTTTATTCTGAGGAACTTCGCCTTCTTTCCATAAAGGATATTGTGCTCCTGGACGAATCTTTTTATCGGTGTATAACCAATCTTGAAGCAGTTCTAATTTTTCGGCAGGAATTTCAGGGAAATCTTCCGCTTTCAAATCACCGAAACCATTTCTCAAAACTTCTTCCAAATGCTCAACCATCAATTGCGGAGTAAAATCTCCAAAAACAGGTTGCGTATTTTCAGTCAGAGCATTTAATTTTTTCTGAATATTCTGAACTTTAAAATCAATAAACGGAGAATGTTTAGCCACTAAAGTTAAAATCGTCGCCACACAAACTACCTCATCTCTTTGATTCACAACCTCAACCAACCATTTTACAACTCCGGAAGGAATGTTTCTTCCTTTTACTCCACGGTTGATCTTTTCTTTTGCTGTTAAATAAACCGTAATCGTATCTCCCGCATAAACAGGCTTGAAGAAAGAACAGTTTTCTAATCCGTAATTGGCGATAACAGGACCTTTTTTCCCTGAAACAAATAATCCAGCCGCTGCAGAAAGGATGAAATATCCGTGAGCAACCGTTTTATCGAAAATAGTTCCCGACAAACTCGTAGCATCTGTATGAGCATAGAAATGATCCCACGAAACATTAGAGAAATTCACAATGTCTGCATCAGTCACTGTTCGTCCCGCAGTCTCCAGAGAATCGCCAACTTCAACTTCCTCAAAATATTTCTGAAAAGGATGTTTATCCGAATATTTTTTTTCAGCACCTTGTTGATATACTTTCGTAATTGCTGTTAAAATATCTGGCGAACCTTGAATTGCTGTTTTTTGAAGGAAGAAATGAAGACCGTTCAGTCCGCCCATTTCCTCGCCACCACCTGCTCTTCCGGGACCACCGTGCATCAAAGTCGGAAGCGGAGAACCGTGGCCTGTACTTTCTTTGGCATTGTCTCTGTTTAAAACGAAAATTCTTCCATGCTGAGAAGCCATTTTCCAAGACGTTTCAGCTACAAATTTCTCGTCATGAGAAATAATTGATCCAACTAAACTTCCTTTTCCTCTTTTTGCCAAAGCTGCGGCTTCCTCCGCATCTTTGTAAGGCATTAACGTAGAAACCGGACCGAAAGCTTCGACATCATGAGAGATATTTTTTGTAAATGGAGAATCATTTAAGAATAATTTCGGAGACATAAATGCGCCGTTTTCGTAATCAGCATCTACCAGTTCATGTTTTCCATCGTAAATTAATTCAGTTTCGGTTTTTAAGATATTTACTTTTCTTAAAACCTCATCGTACTGTTGTTTTCCAACCAAAGATCCCATTTTGGTTTCTCTGCTTAATGGATTTCCGATTTTTGTTTGGTCTAAAGCTTTTGATAAAGCATTTTGAACATCACCAATTAAGTTTTCAGGAACGATAATTCTTCTGATCGCCGTACACTTCTGTCCGGCTTTTGTTGTCATTTCTGTACGAACTTCTTTAATAAATAAATCAAATTCAGGAGTTCCCGGTTTTGCATCCAAACCAAGAATAGAACAGTTCAAAGAATCTGCTTCCATATTAAATCGAACAGAATTTCCTGAAACTGATGGTAAAGATTTTAGTTTTCTACCTGTCGTTGCAGAACCTGTGAAAAGAACAGAATCCCCATCCTGAACGTAATCCAAAATATTTCCAGGTTCACCACAAACCAATTGAAGTGCACCTTCTGGAAGAAAGCCACTTTCAATCATATCCTTAAAAACGGCATTCGTTAAATAAGAACCGTAAGGCGAAGGTTTCACAATTGAAGGAACACCCGCTAACAATGAGGTAGACAATTTTTCCAGCATTCCCCAAACCGGAAAGTTGTATGCATTGATTTGTACAGAAACCCCTTCACTTGGCGTTAAAATATGAGTTCCTAAGAAAGTTCCGTTCGCAGAAATTTTCTGAGTTTCTCCATCTACCCAAAAAGGTGTGTTCGGAAGCATTCTTTTTGCCAATCCTGAATAGGTGAAGAAAGTACCGAAACCTCCTTCAATATCTACCCATGAATCTGCGTGAGTTGCCCCTGTTTTATATGATAATTCGTAATATTTTTTCTTTCTTTCTAAAAGATAAAGTGCCACTTTTTTCAACATTTCTCCACGATCGTAGAACGTCATCGAAGAAAGATTTTTGTAACCAACTGTTCTTCCGAAATCAAGAGCCTGCTCAAAATTCAGTCCTTCAGTATCAGAAACAGCAACTTGCTCTCCTGTCACGGCATTGTACAAAGGAATTCCGTTTCCGGTACCTTCTACCCATTCTCCGTGAATATAGTTTTTTAACTTTTCCATATCGTATTTAATTTAGCAATGTACCAATTTAACAGTATACCGATAATTGATACATTTTTAGATTTATTTATTTTAAATATTAATTTTCTGAAGTTTTTATAAATTCCAAAGTCTCATCCAATCTTTTACTCCAAGGGAAAAAATATTGTATGACCATCGGAATATGTTTTTTATTAATGAAAATACGTTTTACGTTGGGTTGAAAAGGATGAAGTGCTTCCAAAAAATTTTCATTGGCAACTTTGATCGATGGATAGGTTTTTTCACCAACGTAAATTAAAAAAGGCGGTGTCTTTTCGTTGATAAAATAGATTGGTGACGCCTCTTTCCATTTCTGTGGATCTTTACTCCATGTAACATCATAATTACTTTCTGAAGTTGGCGGATTTTTTTCTAAGTAGTTCTTCATATCAATTCCTGCAGCATCAATTAAAATAATTCCCGAAACTGTATTTTCCGGAATCTGATACTTTGGATTCATTACTGCAGAAGCTGCCAACTGACCACCTGCTGAATGACCTGAAATAAAGATCTTTTCAGAATTTCCGTTATATTTTTGAGCGTTTTCTTTGGTAAATTGTATAGCTGCTGCAATCTCTTTTGTCATTTGATCGACATCAGCATTCGGACTCAATGTATAATCCGGAATAACTGCAATGATGTTTTTGCGGGCAAAGTTTTTACCCATCAGATTATAGGTGTTTTTATTTCCTGTATTCCAGTTTCCGCCGTGTACAAAGATCAAGACAGGATATTTTCTATCAGTCTTTTTTGGGGTGAAAACATTCAACTTAACCTCGTTTCCTGCATTGTTTTGAGTGAAAGGTATATCCTTATAAACAGCTGTTGGTTTACAGCCAATTAAAACAATTCCAATGATCAAAAAAACGCTGAAACTAAATTTCATCTTACAAATATTATTATGGTTGAACGCATTATTTAGGTTCTTGATATGGAAACAATTTCACCAAACCTTCATACAAACTTCTGTGAAGAATGGTTGCGTGATTATCTAGATCCATCATTTTATATTCTACCGTCCAGTTTTTCTTGTTTGATTTTTTCAGAATATCATATAAATCCTGCGCATCTTTTACCATCACTTTATGCTCGCCTTTTCCGACAGAAATGTACACAAATTTCTTGGTATCGGGAATTTTAGATAGTAATTGATTGGCTTGTTTTAAAAGACTTTCATCATCCCACCACAAACTCGGACTGATGATAAAATAGTTATTAAATAATTCAGGTTTTTTAAGTAAAATTTCTGTCGCTAAAAGTCCGCCAAGAGATTGACCGAACAAATAAGTATCAGTCGTTTTAAATTGACTTTGGATGTAAGGTTTTAATTCCTTTTCAAGAAAACTGATGAATTTATCCGAATGTCCGGTTGTAGGATAATCTTTCTGTAAATCTTTTAAATCGGTATGAAATGTAAAGTCTCTTTTTCTGTCAATATTCGCAATTCCAACCACGATCGTTTCCGGCATTGCATACATCTGATTAAAAAACTGCACCAACCCTGTTACGTGAATAAAATCTTCATTCATGCTTCCATCCAAAAGATAAATGATCGGATAGGATCTTGTTTTGTCTAAATTCTGCGGAAGATAGATATTTAAAGTTCTTTCTTCATTTAAGATTTCTGATTTGATTGTGCTGATTTTCCCAATCGTCAATGGTTTTACAGTTCCATTCTGGGCAGAAACCTTGAATTGGAATGCAAATAAAATGGTGGCGAAAATGAGGAGTTTTTTAATCATTTCTTATTTTGAAATTTAATTCTTTATTTATTAGGAACATTTTACTTAAACCTAACGGGTTTTAAAAACCCGTTAGGTTTGGATGCGGTTTATCAACAACTATTCTATATTCAAGAAATCATATTCAACATTTGAGTGATGATAATTTTTAAAGATTTCCAATGAATCGAAATATTGCATAATCTCGTTTCTATTCAATTTACTTGCTTTTATATTATTTAAATATGAATCATACGATGAGTACTTCCATAAATTAATTTTACTTGTGAACCCGTGATTTACCGGATTATTATGAATATAATGCAAAACTTTTAGTAAATATTTCTCATCTGTAATTTTCTTTCGTTTTACTGCATTAAGGAACAGCGCACCTTTTCGGTTATACTTTTTATTAAAAGCTTTTGCATAAGAATTAAGAAAATTACCAAAATTTTTCATTAAAAACTGATGCTCACCTTCGACATTTACATTTTCACCATTTTTAAATCGTAGCAGTAAATGAAAGTGATTCGGCAACAAACAGTATGCATATATATCTGCAATTTGAGTAATATATTTATCCAACTGCTTCAGAAAAAATTGATAGTTTGTCTCTTCACGGAAGATCAATTCTTTCCCATTCACATGAGAAAAAATGTGATACACAGAGTCAAATTCAAAATTTTCTGTATTAATCATTTTACCTATCCTAAAGTTAATCTCTATGAAAACCTAACGGGTTTTAGAAACCCGTTAGGTTTGGCTTTATAGATCTTTTTTCAATAAATCATTTCAAATCATCCCAAATGCTGTAATCCACAATTTTCGTAGGAATCTGCTGAACATATTCTGTAAAAGGTTCACAAGGTAAAATCGCATTTTTTCCTTCTCTTGCCAATTCCTGATACAATTTTGTTCCTTCTGTTTTCCATTTGATCATTTCATCAGAAACATCCCGGATGATTTTTGCAGGACTTCCGACAATCAATTTTCTCGCATCACACCTAAAGTTTGCAGGAACAAAAGCCAATGCACCGATGATACATTCGTCACCGATAACGGCTTTGTCCATCACCACAGCATTCATTCCAACCAAACAATTTTTCCCGATATGTCCGGAATGAATGATCGCTCCGTGACCGATGTGTGCAGATTCTTCCAAAATGGTTTCAATTCCCGGAAAAACGTGAAGCGTACAGTTTTCCTGAACATTTGCACCGTCTTTGATGATAATTTTACCCCAATCGCCACGAATTACCGCATTCGGACCGATATATACTTCTTCGCCTATTTCCACATTTCCGATAATTACCGCTTGAGGATGAATGTAAGCAGAAGGTTTGATGATGGGACGGATGCCATGATATGAGTAGATATTCATAAATTTTTAATTTGAAAATTTGAGAATGAGTTAATTTGAAAATTATTTTTGACACAAAGTTCGCAAAGCTTTCGTGAAATCTTCTTGCATACTTTTCGTTCGCAAGGGCGTTTCACTCAGCCAAGGCTAAACTTTAAATTTAACGAGCTAATCTGAAAATTGACTATGTATTCCAAATAACATTTTCAAATTCTCAAATTAGCACATTTTCAAATTAAACACGTTCAATCACCATTGCATAACCTTGTCCGACACCGATACAAAGCGTACACAATGCATATTTTTTATCCTGTTTTTGAAGTTCCATAGCCGCAGAACCAATGATTCTTGCTCCGGAAACTCCAAGTGGATGACCAATTGCGATAGCGCCTCCGTTTGGATTTACTCTTGAATCATCATCTTGTAATCCTAAACTTCTCGTCACCGCCAAAGATTGAGCAGCAAAAGCTTCATTTAATTCGATAAAGTCCATATCATCTAATGAAAGATTTAATCTTTTTAAAAGTTTCTGAGTTGCTTCAACAGGTCCGATTCCCATAATTCTTGGTTCAACACCAGCAACTGAAGATCCTAGGATCTTAGCTTTCGGTTGTAAACCATATTTTTTTACGGCTTCTTCGCTTGCTAAAATTAAAGCAGCTGCTCCGTCATTCATTCCGGAAGCATTTCCGGCAGTTACGGTTCCGCCTTCTTTTTTGAAAGCCGGACGCAGTTTTCCTAAACCTTCCATTGAAGACGTCGGCTTGATGAATTCGTCTTTATCGAAAATTTTTGGATCGCCTTTTCTTTGTGGAATTTCAACTTTTACAATCTCTTCTGCTAATCTTCCGCTTTCTTGAGCTATAGTAGCTTTTTGTTGTGACCAAAGAGCAAATTTATCCTGATCTTCACGGCTGATATTATGCATTTCTGCTAAATTTTCAGCGGTGTCGCCCATCGCATCAACGCCATACATTTCTTTCATTTTGGGATTTACAAATCTCCATCCGAAAGTAGTATCAAACATTTGGCTGTCTCTTCCAAAAGCTGTGCTTGGTTTTGACATTACATAAGGCGAACGCGTCATGTGTTCAACTCCACCTGCAATATAAATTTCACCTTCTCCTGAAGCGATTGAACGGAAAGCATTTGCCACCGCCGACATTCCAGAAGCACATAATCTATTTACCGTTTCACCTCCGATTTTATAAGGAAGTCCTGCCAGTAAAAGTCCCATTCTTGCAACATTTCGGTTATCTTCACCTGCCTGATTGGCGCATCCGAAAATAACGTCTTCAATTTCGTCAACAGGAACTTCAGGGTTTCTTGCTACAATTTCTTTAATAACAATGGCAGCCAAATCGTCGGCTCTTACTTCAGAAAGTCCTCCGCTTAATTTTGAAATGGGAGTTCTTATGTAATCTATGATGTATACGTTGTTCATTTTATTTAAATTTGAAAATGTGTTAATTTGAGAATTTGAAAATGAAAATAAAGACATTCAAAATAATTTTCAAATTGCCTGATTTCCAGATTTATAATTCTCTTATTTATCGTGTGTCTCGAAATCCTCAATTAGTTTAGCTTCTATCTTCTTGTTTTTAACATCATCTAAAGTATAAATTTTATATATAAAGTTCTCGCCATACAAATCCTTTGCATACTGTTGAATGGTTTGGCTAAAACCAGCTTTTTTTCGCCGTCTATTTACGGTTTTTGAATTCTTTATAGGCCAAATAATATCCTCTGTTTGATATCCTTTTCCGTCTTTTTCGTAAAAACTGCTATGACCTTGAGTTCCATAAATTTGCTCCTTTCCATTTTCCATCAAAAATCGATCTTCCATCATGGCAACATTTGTAAGAGGAAGCTCCCCCTTTTTTCCTGCTTTTTTCACTATTGGTAAATATTTTCCGATTTTGTTCGAATGTTGAATGACAAACCAAGCAGCTTTGTTAGTTGGTTCTCCAACCAGGGTTTTTCCGGGATAGCCATATTGAGAAATAATTTTCTCAATTTTCTGCATATTCAGACTGTCTTGTTTAATTACTAATTGCCATTGCTTTTCCTGAAACTCTTTCTCATCGATATTCAATTCTTTAAGAATTTTGCTTTTTTCCTCAGCTGTAACATTGTTTTCGAATAGCTTTCTGTAGGTTTGATCCAATCGAAGAATTTCATCTAATTCTTTCTTCAGGTTTTCATTAATCCCCTGCTGTTGCGCATTTACAAAACTTAGGAAAAATACTAAGACAAATGTTATTAAATATTTCATTCAATTTAACTTATAGTTCCATCACTTTTTTCCCGATTTTATAAACTGTTCCGACAAATTTTGCAACCAATTCTTCATTTTGATTGGTAATTTTGATGTCGTAGATCGCTGTTTTTCTGGTATTATTCACCAAAATGCTTTCGGCTTTGAAAATATCGCCTTCTTTTCCGGCTTTGGTAAAATTGATGATGCAGTTTAATGCAACGGCAGCGTCTCCGGAATTGTTGGACGAAAAAGCCAATGCAGAATCTGCAAATGCAAACGTAACGCCTCCGTGAACCGTTTTTAGCCCATTAATCATTTCTTTTTTGATGGGCATTTCTATTAAACAATAATTTTCTTTTACTTCAATCATTTTGATATTCATCCATTGGGAGAAATAATCCTGACTGAGCATATAATCTGCAACCTGTTTTGGTGTCATAATTCTTATTTAATAATCATCAGCAATCAAATAAAGGCTATTTTCATTTTTGATGACTGACTCACATATTTTTATTACTTCATTATATTCTTTTCCGAATAAGTTTTCATCAACATTACTTTTATTGCTTTTGAGATAAAAGTAAAAATCTTCTATATCAACAATTAATTCCTCTTTTCCTGAAGCCCATGCATTCTCTTTAAAATCTCTGGAATAGTTATATTTATAGATTGTACTTTCTGGTATTTGATTTAGATAATCATTGTTTAAATCCATTATTAAATCAAAAGCATTTGTAGCTAAAAGTAATTCAATAACGACATTATTATGAGAATTTTTTTCTCT
Organism: Chryseobacterium sp. C-71; assembly: GCF_020911865.1. NCBI lineage: Bacteria > Pseudomonadati > Bacteroidota > Flavobacteriia > Flavobacteriales > Weeksellaceae > Chryseobacterium > Chryseobacterium sp. C-71. The sequence continues at coordinate 3,066,063 of NZ_CP087131.1, read as the reverse complement.
TAATACAACTTCTCCCAAACCGAAAGCAAAATATTTCTGCCAATCAGATAGCAAATCTATTCTAAGAATTTCTTTATCCAACTAAATAAGTTTTCTCAATAAAGGGCTTTGTCTGTATCTTTCTTCCTGGTATTCTTCGTAAAGATTTTGCAGGGTTTGGGAAATTTTAGAATATCCGATTTCTTTTCCCCAAGCCAATAATCCTTTTGGATAATTTACGCCTTTCTGCATTGCAAGTTCGATATCTTCGTCATTCGCCACGCCTAATCTTTTTGCTTCTACTGCTTCGTTAATCAGCATGGAAATAATTCTCATGAATATTTGCTCATAAAGTGCATTGTCTTTCACAGGTTCCGGTTTAACGGCGCCTTCCGAATAATCGTAAAACCCTTTTCCTGTTTTTTTGCCGTGAAGTTTGGCTTCCGACATTCTTTGCTGTAGAAGAGACGGTTTGTATTTCTGATCGTAGAAATATTCGTTATAAACGGTTTTGGTTACCGAGAAATTTACGTCAACTCCTATTAAATCCATCAATTCAAAAGGTCCCATTTTAAAGTTACCTAAAGTTTTCATAGCATCATCAACCTGTTCTACCGTTGCGATGTTTTCCTCAACAATTCTTAACGCTTCGCCATAATACGGACGAGCGATTCTGTTGACGATAAATCCAGGAATGTCTTTAGCAATTACTGGAACTTTGCCCCAGTCTTTCATAAGACTGTACATTTTTTCGGCTAAAGATTTTTCTGTCAGTAAAGATGGAATAATTTCAACCAAAGGCATGAGAGGAGCCGGATTGAAAAAGTGAATTCCGATGAAACGCTCCGGTTTTCGTAATTCCGCACCAAGAGAGGTAATGGAAATAGATGAAGTGTTAGAAGCAATCACACAGTTTTCAGAAACATGACTTTCCAATTCTGTGAAAACTTTGGTCTTAATTTCTTTATTTTCGATGATGGCTTCGATGACGAGTTTGCAATCTTTGAAGTCCTTCAGTTCTGTAGCAATGGAAATATTAGATAAAATTTCAACCATTTTTTCTGATGAAATCTTCTGTTTATCAACCAATCTGGTTAATGTTTTTTCCAAACCTACAGTTGCCGTTTCTACCTGTTTTGCGTTGGCGTCGTAAACCCAGACTTTACATCCGTTGGTTGCGGCTACTTGTGCAATGCCGATCCCCATGGTACCGGCACCGATAATTCCTACATTCATATTATTAATTTGAAAATTTGAAAATGAGTTAATTTGAAAATTATTTGAGCTTTGAACTCGAAATAATTTTAGACAGAATCAATAAAATTTCCTTTAAATCAGAAATCAATTTTTCGTCTGGAGATTTGAGATGTGGAGATTTTAAACACAATAAAAGCCAATATTCTGTTTCATCAGCTTCTTTAATAGCAATTTTTAATTTATGAATAAAATCTGCTTTACTTTCTGCATTTTGAGCTTCTCTTACATTTGCTCCAATTGAAGTTCCTGATTTGAAAATTTGATTTGCCAAAGGAAATCTTTTAGCTTCATACAAATCTTCTGAAAATTCTATAATATCCAAAGCAAAATTAAAAGTTTTGGTTACAATAATATTCTCTTTGTCATTTCTCATTTGTAGATCATATTTTAAAATCGCAAAACAATTTTCAAATTCTCAAATTAGCTCATTTTCAAATTATTACTTTCCTTTATATTCAGGTTTTCTTTTTTCTAAAAATGCACTTACGCCTTCTTTAAAATCTTCTGTTTCGGCAGCTTCTTGTTGTAAATCGCCTTCCAACTCCAACTGTTCTTTCAATGTGTTGTTGTAAGAGTTTGCGAAAGCTTTTTTAGTTAATTTTAAACCAACGGTTGGCATATTAGAAACTTTTTCTAAAATTTCCATTGATTTTGAATTAAATTCTTCTTCAGTGAAAACTTCGGCCACTAAACCATAAGATTTTGATTCTTCGGCAGATAATTTTTTACCGGTAAATGCTAAATAGTTTGCCAATTGTCTTCCTAATAATTTAGGCAAGAAATAAGTTCCGCCTGTATCTGGAATCAATCCGATATTGGAAAATGCCTGAGCAAAATAAGCTTTATCATTTGCTAAAACGAAGTCGCAAATCAATGCCAACATCGCACCAGCACCAACTGCAGGGCCGTTGACTAAAGCAACAACAGGTTTTTTGCAATGGGTGATTTCCATTACCAAAGGATTGTAATAATCTGTCACAATTCTTCTGATAATGTCGTTATCGTGATGTTCATTACCTTGTACGAAAGCATCATCCAGATTTTGACCTGAGCAAAATGCTCTTCCTCTACCTGAAATCGCCACACATCTTACTGTTGGGTCATTACTGCATTCGTTTACAAAATCCTTAAGATCCCCCAAGGAAGGCTTGGTTAAAGCATTCATTGTATCAGGTTGATTGAGGTAGGCAATTTTTAATTTCCCCCCAAAATGAGATTCAATATCGAGTTGTGTATACATAATATTAATTTTTTAATTTGAAAATTAGTCAATTTGAAAATTCTGATTTCACTACTAATTTACTCATTTTCAAATTAGCACATTTTCAAATTTTTTAGTGGCATTTAAAATAATCAAATGGCTCTAAACAATCTAAACATTGATAAGATGCCTTACATAAAGTAGACCCGAATCTGCTGATTTGTTTAGAATTCATAGAGCCGCAGCGTGGACATTTTTTGGGTTTCCCGATGTGATGTTCGTCGGCTCCTTTTTCAGGAGGTGATATTCCGTAGACACGAAGTTTTTCTCTCGCTTCATCCGTCAACCAATCTGTCGTCCAGATCGGAAACATTTTGGTAACTACTTTCGCATCCCAACCGTTTTCCTTCATGATCTTCATGATGTCTTCCTCAATGGTAAACATAGCGGGACAGGCAGAATAAGTCGGGGTAATCGTTACTTCACAAGAATTCTCGCTGGTAACTTTCGCTTCTCTTACAATGCCCAATTCCACGATATTGATTACCGGAATTTCGGGATCGGGGACTAATTCTAATATTTCTAAAGGATTTTTCATAATTAATTTGAAAATTTGAAAATTTGGGTAATTTGAAAATTTAAAGCACTCCGCAATTTTCAAATTAGCACATTTTCAAATTAACTCATTGAAATTTTTACCAAGTACATCCCGGATACGCTCTCTGCATATACTGCAATTCACAAAGGATAAATCCGAAATATTCTGTGTGATAACCTGTTCGTGATTTTGGCTGCATAAAAGGATTTGTTGGATATTCTAAACCGAAATCTGCGAAATCTTTAGTCGTAATTGAAACAAAATCTTCATACAAAGCATCACCATTCGGAGCCATGTTTAAAGCTATTAAATCATCTTCTCCTTCTGTTTTTGCAAATAAACCTTTCGTGTATTCCCAGATATTTTCGATGCTTCTTTCAAGACGCATTTTACTTTCTTCTGTTCCCTGTCCGAAAATTTTCATCCAAGATGCAGCGTGAGTGTAGTGATACCTTACTTCTTTCAAAGATTTTTGAGCGATGGCCGAAAGTTCTTCGTCAGTTGAATTTGACAGAGTTTCGTACATCAATTTCTGATAGACAGCGAAAACATAAACTTTAAGAATCGTTTGTGCATAATCTTCATTCGGAAGTTCTGGCAAGTGTGCATTTACATATTCATGTTCGTATCTTAAAAACGCCAAATCATCTTCACTTTTTCCGTTATCCACAACTCTAGAAGCGTAAACATAAAAATTATTCGCCTGACCTAACTGATCTAAGGCAATATTGGTTAAAGCAATATCTTCTTCCAGATAAGGACCTTCACCGCACCACGCAGACAAACGCTGTCCCATAATGAAACTGTCGTCTGCTAGTTTTAATAAATAATTATATAATGGGTTCATTATTTTTTAATTTGAGAATTTGAAAATTAGTTAATTTGAAAATTGAGTGACTGTTTTAGTTTAAATTTGAGAATAATTAACGTCGTTGAGGTCATTTTCAAATTTTCAAATTAGCACATTTTCAAATTATTAATCTACATATTTTTCACATCGTTAGGAATATCATAGAATGTCGGGTGACGGTATAGTTTGTCATCTGCCGGATCAAAGAAAGCTTCTTTATCAATTCCTTCTGAAGTAACGATATATTTGCTTGGAACTACCCAAACAGAAGTTCCTTCTTTTCTTCTAGTATAAACGTCTCTTGCGTTCTGCAAAGCCATTTCTGCTGTTGGTGCCTGTACAATTCCAACGTGTTTGTGAGATAATCCCGGTTTAGTCTGAATAAACACTTCCCACATATCTAAATTTGCCATAGTCAAATTTTACTTTTTAAATTCTAAATTTTAGATTTTGAATTATTTTTTAAACTTTAATTTTTGAACCATTAAGGACAATTAAGTTGTTAAGAATATTAAGTTTAGCTTCGCTTTTAGATCTAAAATCAGAATGATTTATCTTAATTAAACTAAACTCCTAAACAAAATCTTAATGGTTTAAATTAAATATTATATTACTTCTTTTTGTTGTTTCTCCGCAAAAGCAATCGCCGCTTCTTTCACCCAAAGGTTTTCCTGCTGTGCTTTTACTTTTGTCTGTAATCTCTTTTTATTGCAAGGACCATTTCCTTTTAAGATTTCCATGAATTCACCCCAAGGAAGTTCTCCGAAATCGTAATGTTGTCTTTCCTCGTTCCATTTAAGATCTTTATCCGGAACTGTTAAGCCTAAAAATTCAGCCTGAGAAACCGTAACGTCGATAAATCGTTGACGAAGACTGTCGTTACTTTCTCTTTTCACTCTGTAATTCATAGAGATTTTTGAGTTTGGCGAGCTGTCGTCATTCGGACCAAACATCATCAAAGCAGGCCACCAGAAACGGTTTAAAGAAGCCTGAGCCATTTCTTTCTGCTGTTTTGTTCCACGGCAAAGGGCCATCAAAATCTCGTAACCTTGTCTTTGGTGAAAAGATTCTTCTTTACAGATTTTCACCATCGCTCTTGAGTAGGGACCATAAGAATTCCCCATCAACATTACTTGATTCATAATCGCTGCACCATCAACCAACCAACCGATTGCGCCAATATCTGCCCAGCTCAAAGTCGGATAATTGAAAATACTTGAGTATTTTGCTTTTCCTTCCAACATATCTTCATAAGTCGCATCTCTGTCGGCTCTGATCGTTCCGTTTCCTAAAGTTTCAGTTGCAGAATACAGGTATAGACCATGTCCTGCCTCATCCTGAACTTTAGCTAAAAGAGCCATTTTTCTTCTCAACGAAGGTGCTCTTGAAACCCAATTGGCTTCCGGTAACATCCCGACAATCTCAGAATGTGCATGCTGTGAAATCTGACGAACCAATAATTTTCTGTAATCATCGGGCATTACATCTTTCGGTTCTACTTTATTTTCGTCGTGTACGTATTGTACGAATTTTTCTAAGTCCATTTTTTTGAATTTGAAAATTAAATAATTTGAAAATTTGAGAATTGGGCAATTTGAAAATTAAAAATTAAAATACGATAAATGCATTTTCAAATTAGCACATTTCCTCATTTTCAAATTGTCTTAAACATCATAATTAAGCATCACCACATTTGTTGTCGGGTGACACTGGCAAGTCAGAACAAAACCTCTGGCTACTTCGTCTTCGGTAAGTGCGAAATTTTTCTCCATGAAAACTTCTCCTTCGAGAACTTCCGCTTTACACGTACAACAAACTCCACCCTTACATGCGAAAGGTACTGGAAGATTGTCTTTCAATGCTTTATCTAAGATACTCTCTTTTTTTGAATTCAAATGGAACGAATATTCATCATCATCAATAATTACTGTTACCATACTTTCAATATTGGCAATTGCTTTGAATTCATCGCTCATTTCCGCAGAATCTTCTTCATCGGGAGCAGAAAAGTATTCGAACAAAACCTGAATCGCCGGAACTTTCTTCTCTTTTTTCAAATAATCAGAAATCCCTTTGATCATATCAGAAGGCCCACAAATGAAATAAGTAGCTTCCTTAACGTCGATGTCTGTATATCTTTCAAATAAATGATCTAATTTTTCAGGAGAAATTCTTCCTTCAAAAATCGGGTCTTCGTGTTTTTCACGACTTACCAGATAAACCACTTTAAGTCTTCCGTTGAACTGCTCTACCAACTTATCGATCTCAGCTTTTTTCATCACATGATTCATGCTTCTGTTGCTGTAGAAAAGATATGCGTTTGAATTAGGTTCCTGATAAAGACTTTCCTTCAAATTAGAAAGAATCGGGCTGATTCCACTTCCTGCTGCTAATCCAACGTAAGTTTTTGTATTGCTTGGATGATAAGAAGTATTGAAACCGCCCATCGGAGGCATCACTTCCAAAACCTCATCCATGTGAAGATGCTCATTGAAATATCCTGAAACTTTACCGTTTTCCAAAAGCTTAACCAAAACTTCAAGCGTGTTGCTTTTTTCACTCGGTGCATTGCAGATGGAATAAGAACGGCGCTCTTCGTTACCGTTTACCATGAGTTTAAAATTCAGATATTGTCCTTGTTTGAATCTGAATTTATCTTTCAGTTCCTCAGGAATTTCCAATGCTACATTCACTGCATCATTGGTATCTTTCTGAACTTTTACAGTTTTTAATTTATAAAATGAATTCATTTTGTTTTTAGTATTCTATTAATTTTTCCACCTTCGCATTTCGGCAAACTGTCCTGAGCGTGAATTTTCACTTTCGTGGTAATTCCCACTCTCTTTTTTATTTCGTTTTCGATGCTTTTCCCAAAATTCCCTGCGAAATTAAGATATTCATCTGAATTTATTTTTAAATTTTCTGAGGCCACCAATTCATTATCAATTTCAACATCAATTTCGAGTGCAACACACATTTGTTCTTTTTCAAGCGGCGTCAGATAATAATTTGGAACTACTCCTTTCACATGAGAAAAAGCTTCTTCAATCTGACTTGGATAGACATTTACACCTCTTACAATCAGCATATCATCTGCTCTTCCGACAATAGGTTTCATTTTCACCATTGTTCTTTTGGCATTTTCGTCGTAATACAGACTTGTAATATCGTTGGTCCAATAACGTAAAAGCGGCATCGCTTTTTTGGTTAGCGTTGTGATCACCAAAACTCCTTCTTCTCCGAATGGAACGGGCTGTTTTGTAATCGGATCTAAAATTTCAGGATAAAAATGATCTTCCCAAATATAAGAACCTCCTTTTTCCTCAAAATCCTCCATCGAAACTCCTGGTCCGATAATTTCACTCAACCCATAAATATTGGTAGCGTGAACACCAAGTTTTTCTTCAATATGATGTCTTATCAATTCCGTCCACGGTTCTGAACCTAAAACAGCATATTTTAAACTTATTTCGTCTGCCGAGATTCCTCTTTTCGCAAATTCATCAGCGATTGTTAAAGCATAAGAAGGTGAGCAACAGATCACTTCAGGTTTAAAATCTATAATTAAATCAACCTGTCTCGCTGTCATTCCTCCCGAAATCGGAAGAACGCTCATTCCTAATTTTTCAGCCCCATAATGAAGTCCAAGCCCGCCTGTGAAAATTCCGTATCCATAGGCATTGTGTAACTGCATTCCCGATTTTGCTCCGGCTGCATTCAACGATCTTGCTACTACTTCACTGAAAAGATCAACGTCTTCTTTTGTATATCCTACCACCGTTGGTTTTCCCGTTGTTCCGCTTGAACAGTGAATTCTTTGCAATTCATTTTTTGGAACGGTAAATAATCCGAACGGATAATTATCTCTTAAATCTTGTTTGTAAGTAATCGGGAGTTTTGAAATATCTTCAATTTTCCTTATATCTTGATTTGATAATTCTAATTCATCAAATTTTCTTATATAAAAATTCGATTTCTCTTCAAGATATACAACCAAATTCTTCAATCTCTCAGACTGAAGAGTTCTCAATTGGTCAATTTCTAAATATTCAATATCAAACTTCATTACTAACTAACATTTGTTAGGCGTAAATTTAAAAAAGATTTTCTACCTGACCAAATTTTAGTGACTTTTGTCATATTTTGAATGATTCTAAATTGACCAATTGAGACAACCTTGCGTTGAGTTTGTTATTTTGAACAAAGCGAAAGTGTAGTGAAGAATTTATTTTTATACTAAAGAGTATAGTTTTTTTATTCATCGAAATGACAACCTCATGCATATTAGACATCTACAAAGTTTGTGCTTCAGAGCGGAACCTAACCATACTTGATAATTCGTATCAAGATTCCTCCGGAATGACAAACTAAATGTTTATTTTTGAATTAAATAATTGGAGATTCTTCTTCGTCAGAATGACGAAAGAAGTTTATTATTTGTGATTCCCCAAAAGCCCAAAAAGTATTTTATCTCTAATTTCCTCTTTGATGTCAACAGAAGATTCTGTATTTCTTTTGAACCAGAAATAAGAGTTGTTTAAAGTATGAAGGATAAATCTTGTCGTGAACGTTGGTGATTTGAGTTCCCAGTTTTCTGCTTTGTATATTTCAAGTAATAGCTGTTCGACTTCCAGCTGATAGTTTTTTCTCATTTCTACAAATTCAGGAAGACGACCATCCAAATGTTTCCACTCGTTTGAATAGATATGCGTTACATCACGGCTTTCGAGAACCACAGATAAATGCTTGTCGATAAACAGATTTAATTTTTCTTTTGGAGGAAGGTTTGTATTCTTGATTTCCTGAAGCTGAGCGAAGAATTCGTGAGCAATTCCGAAGCAAATCCATTCGAGAATTTCTTCTTTTGAACGAATGTGCGCATACAAAGAAGCAGCTTTTATGTTGAGTTTTGCAGCCAAATCTCTTACCGAGCTGCCCATATAGCCCTTCTCTTTGAAAAGTTCTACCGCAACGTCTAATATTTTCTTTTGTTTTTCTTTAAGTTCCATCTTTAATCGATTTACAAAAGTATACTTTTCTATCTGAAATATAATTTTCAATAGAAATGATTTAAAATAAAAGAAGTGAACTCAGGCTTTTTTTGTAAATATTTTATTGATATATCTGAAACAAATAATATAGAATATAATGATTGTTATAATATTTGGTGCAAGATATAAATCTGAAAAATTTAACTTAAAAATACTGATTACCGAATTATAAATATAGATAGGAAAGTTGAGCAAATCTCTCCATTGATAGACAATCTGAGTTATAATAAAGTATCCGAAAATCACGGTGTTGAAAATTCCATAAAGCAAAATAAAATATTCTTTCGGTGTACTTTGTGTGATTTTTTTTAAAGGTTTTGTAAGCCACATTTTTAATTCTGATTGTGACCGTTCATGCAAATTGGGAGTTGATGACAAGTCTGACAACAGCCAATATCCATCTGATCTTATAAATGGAATTAACTGAATATAACTGTACACAGCTAAGATAAAAGCCATCTGTAAAAAAAGACTATTATTTGTAAAATAATGTAAAACAATGAAAATCAGCATACTCAACATCTGCAAGTAAATGCCTGCCAGATTAGTGATCACCCGTTCTTCTTTTTTAGCATGCCAAATTGCTGAAACATCAGAATAAAAAACAGGGAAAATAAAGTAAATTCCAAAACCTATCTCACCATTTTTATGGGTATATTTATTACAAGCCGCTATGTGTCCTAACTCATGAAGAAAAACAGTTGGTGTATATAATAGTGCTATCCATAGCATATGAACTTCCTGCAAAGAAGAAAGTGGTGTTTTTACAACGAGAACTACAGCTAAAATCGAAAGACCTATAAATAATGTCCAGAATATTTTCTTAATAAATAAAAAACGGAAAGGATTAATCAATTTTTTAGCCAGCTCAGATGTAATTATCGTTTTTTGAAATTTTATAAAACTCTTCTGCGGATTTGCATCCTTACGATCGTTATCAAAAATCGGAATTTTAGAAAAAATATTCTTCACGAGCTCTATAAAGCTTTCTGTATTTAAATTATCCTTGAAAGAAGTATTGAATTTCCCCACAGCTTCGTCATAGGTTTCAGAGACAGAAAGAATTTCCAGAACCGATTTACTTTCATGATTAATGATAAAGTGCTGACCGAAAATCTCAACAATCCAGCTATTTTCATTATATGATGAGAGTGTATAATCTTTACGAATAAGTGACATTTTACTTATTAATTAGAAGTTAGATTTAGAATAATTTTTTCATTCTGATCAATAATGGATATCGTGTTATCTAACCATACTTTTAGTTCTGTAAAACCAGAATCCTGTGAAAGCACTTTTGCAGAGATAAAACGTTCTTTAGAGTATCTCGTAAATTCTTCTCCTATTCCGGAAACATAGAATACTCTTTCTCTGAATTTATCTAATTCAGAATTGTCATTTATATTATTTTTTGTCATGAATTCCTGTACCAAAGAATGAACGTACGTCCACTGTCCGCTCAAAAGATCAGAATTAAAATCTTCAATATCGTCATTCATCTGCATTCCTAAAAAAATTTCCGTGAAAATATTCTCCATTTTCTGCAAATCGACCTTTGTTTCAAAAAGGTAACTGAGACCTTTTATAGGTATATAAGCAAGACAATGTTTAGATATAGCATACTCTTCAAAATCCTTAATTGTAAAAATTTTTCTTTCATTATTATTATACTTTTCCTTCGTTAAAATATGATAATATCTTTGGCTTGTTTCATCCAAATCATCCCAAAACCGATGATTATCAGGAAAAATATTCAATAATATTCTCAAGGCTTTCTGATGATTATTAACAATCTGATAAACTTTGTCATCTGATGATTTAAATTGTTCGGAAAAATTATAATCTCCGTCAATTAACTTATCCATCTCAAAAGAAAAATAACAATACCTTTCAACAGCAATGCTAAATTGCTGGAATAATTGCTCATTATCTATCACAAAGTTTTCTTTTAAAAAATGAATTTGATTTTTAAAAAAATGATTCGTTATCTTCTTATTGGATTCCATATTTTAATCTTAATTGATATTAAAATACCTGAGCTTACGCTCAGGTACTTATGTTAGCTCGGGAAATTAAAAATCGCCACCACCGCCGTTTCCATCCCCATTACCAGGAGTAGTACCTCCTCCTCCGTTACCACATGGTGGTTTTGGTGGACATGGCTTTGGAATACAGTAGAAAGTAAACTCTTTACGCTCTTCTAATTTCTCAATTGAGAATTTTGCTAACTTTTCGTTCATGTTGTTCATCATAAAAATTTTAAATGTTAAAAAAATATTACTTAGTTTCCGATCGGTCAAATTATTATAAAGGCTTAGCAAATACATTAAGCTTGTCTCTGGCTCCTTCTCCGAAAACCACTCTATATTCGGGTCTTTGAGTAGCACCTCCTGTTATACCATAAAGATTGATGGTATAACTTCCGGCCGGAAGTATTAACTCAGAGCTGGGACTTAATGTAATCGTATTGATAGAATTAGCAACACCATTAGTGTATATTGCAGTATCAGTTGATGAAAAATTTCTTGTAGCACCAGTGCCTTGCAAACCAGTTGAAGCAGGCGCTAAATCAAATATGATATTGGATGCTATAATTTTGTGATTGGTCTCTACTAAAGGATTTCCGCTAGTATCTATAACTCTAGCAGATAAAGAAGAAGCTATGTAGACTACAGACCTTTGAGTAAGCGTGAACGACACTGTAGCTAAAGCGCCTGTGGAGCGAACAGATGGCACTGTTCCTGCTAAAGTAGGATTACTTAAAGTAACCGGAGTTGTGATTGCATCACCGCCCACAGCAGTATTGCTAAACAACTGCACACCTTTTACTGTACTGCTAATCCCGGAAGCATTTACATATACCGGATTTGTAGTTTCTGTACTGGTAAAAACTGTAGGATTATTGGTGCTATTAAGTCCATCTATTCTTATTGTTGGTGAAACCAACTGAACCCCAGTCGTTCCGATATTACTGTCTACTACACTAGACGACCCACCTATGTGTAACTTCTGTTGTGGGTTATTGGTATTGATTCCTACATTTCCTGTTTGAGCATACACCATACCCATAGAAAACGAAAGAAAGAATATTGTGCTTATCTTTTTCATTCTATTATTCTTTATTCTACAGGATATGCAATAACACTAAAAGTGTCATCTCCTGATCCGTTTATAATTCTTAATGGTGTCTGTCCTGTTGCTGTTGTTACAGATGAAATTACTTCTACTGCATAACTTCCGCTTGGTAAAAAAATAACATCTTCTGAATTCGCATAATGTATACCTGTTGCAGATGCATTACTAACCCTGTTATAATAACCCTTCAACGACTCTCCGAAATAGGAAGTCGCTGCCGTAGATATTCCTGCAGGAGCAAGAGAAAACCTAAATCTTGTTCCCCAAAGTCTGTTAGACCCATCAGTTACAGGATTACCATTATCTGCTCTGGAAAACTGGAAGCTTGTGACGGCACCTATTTTCACTAATGATGGCGAGGTGATATTAAAGCTGAAAGTTCGCAAAACCAGATCAGTTGCAAGAGCAGTAGTTGTCTGATTAGTCGTTATAGAACTAGGCAGATAATCCGTTTCGGAGTTTGTGGAATTGAAGCTATCAATCATTATTAAAGGTTTTACCAAAGCTGGTGCAAGAACCAAATCACCTTGATCTGTTACAGATATAGGTCGTATCTTATCGCTGATTGACTGATTGGTATTATTAAGACCTTCCACTCTTATGGTTGGTCTTCTCAATTCTATTGAAGTAGCGGGGATCGTAACACCTGTACTTGTGCCCGAGATACTAACTGCTTTTTGAGGACTCATTGTACCTATCCCAACCTGTCCATATAACAATGAGGATTCTATTATCAATATAATATAAACTAATTTCTTCATAAAAAATTTTAATAATTAGTAAACGACAGGAGATATACTCACTCGCATATTTTGTGAACTCTGAGAAGTAAAATTGGTTTGATAACCCACATCACCGTTTTGTACAAATGCACATAGTGAAACCGTATAATTACCTTTTGGTAAACTAAGCTCTTTTTTTGGATTAAATATATAATCACCTCGATACTGTTGATCTGTATCTGCCGGAGTATATGTAACCCAAGACATTACCGTATTTCCAAAGCTTTTGTTGGTTGTGACGCCAGATGGAGCAGCAGTAAATTTATAGTAAAAACCGATTTGTCTCGCCTGTCCGTTTATTCTTGTTAATGCAGCGGAGGCTGATGCATCAATATACAGTGTTGGCCTAGCCTCAAAATGAACTACGGAAGGATATTCTAAAGCAAAACTATAAGTAGACACTATAGTCTCAGCTCCTGCAGGAATTGTTATCGTCGAAATCGCAGACGATCTATATGAAACATTTGTTTGATTGTTGCCTAAAATTAAAAGATCACCATCTGATGTTGCGAACAATCTTTTTTGAGAATTAGCATCCTCATGCGCAGTATTATTAGTAAAATTAAGACCGTCGATCTGAATAACCGGTTGAGAACTTCCTACACCAAAACCTGAGACATGCAGTGCCTGTTGAGGATTTGAGTTGTTGACACCAACTTGAGAAAATAAATTTTGAAAAAAAATACAGAATAGTACGGTTGAGTAAATTTTTAATTTAGTCATCATTTATGTTTTGTGTCTGCAAATATATAGCATAAAATTGTAACAAAAAAAATTAAAATAAATAAAAAAATATGCGTTGCATAGTTTTTAAAAAAATTAATAAACTCCACTAAAACAGGTAAATTTGTCTTGAAAAAACATCCAAAAATCTAAATATGTGAAATTATGTCACTTATTTTTACAAATTCAACAATAGAATACTTTTTGCGATAAGCTAACCAAATTAAATGATTAAATAAGATTGTGAACATCAGAAATTAGATGATCAGCTTTTAAAATTAGCACTTATTAGATTCTTATGGTCTGAAATCTGATGTTTAAAATCTTAAATTGACAACTAAAAATTACAGAATCAAAATATACATAATATGAACTTAAACCAATATACCGTAAAATCACAGGAAGCCATCCAAGCCGCTCAGCAAGTAGCAATGGAATTTGGCAATCAGCAAATAGAACCTCAACATCTTTTGGAAGGAATCTTTCAAATAGATGAAAATATATCGCCTTTTTTATTAAAGAAATCTGAAGCAGATGCCACTTTGTTAAGAGAGCGCAACCGCGAAAATTTAGAAAAACTTCCAAAAGTGCAGGGTGGAAACATTTACCTTTCACAATCAGCGAACAAAGTTTTGCTTGATGCGCCCAACATCGCTAAAAAAATGGGTGATGAATTCGTAACGATCGAACATTTATGGCTTTCGCTTTTGGAAACAAATTCTGAAGTTTCGAAAACGTTGAAAGATATGGGCGTAACCAAAAGTCTTTTGGAAGGCGGAATTAAAGAATTAAGAAAAGGAAGTACTGCAAATTCTGCCAGTTCAGAAGAAACGTACCAGTCTTTAAAAAAATATGCTAAAAACTTCAACGAATTAGCCGCAGAAGGAAAATTAGATCCCGTAATCGGTCGCGATGAAGAAATCAGGAGAGTTTTACAAATTCTATCAAGAAGAACAAAAAACAACCCGATTCTGATTGGTGAACCTGGAGTTGGTAAAACCGCAATTGCAGAAGGAATTGCACACAGAATTATTTCCGGAGATATTCCTGAAAATCTGCAGGATAAAACTTTGTACTCTTTGGATATGGGTGCATTGATTGCCGGTGCAAAATACAAAGGTGAATTTGAAGAGCGTTTGAAATCTGTTGTGAATGAAGTTATCAAATCAGAGGGACAAATTATTCTTTTCATCGACGAGATCCACACTTTAGTAGGAGCTGGAGGCGGTGAAGGCGCAATGGATGCTGCAAATATCCTAAAACCTGCTTTGGCAAGAGGAGAATTAAGAGCAATCGGTGCAACCACTTTAAATGAATATCAAAAATATTTCGAAAAAGATAAAGCCTTAGAAAGACGTTTCCAGAAAGTAATGGTGGAAGAACCTGATATGGAATCTGCGATTTCTATTTTGCGTGGAATTAAAGATAAATATGAAGCTCACCACAAAGTAAGAATCAAA
Source organism: Chryseobacterium sp. C-71 (assembly GCF_020911865.1). Taxonomy (NCBI): domain Bacteria; kingdom Pseudomonadati; phylum Bacteroidota; class Flavobacteriia; order Flavobacteriales; family Weeksellaceae; genus Chryseobacterium; species Chryseobacterium sp. C-71. The sequence goes on along the minus strand of NZ_CP087131.1, from coordinate 3,051,027 downwards.
GACGAAGCAATTATTGCGGCGGTGGAAATGTCTCAACGATATATTTCAGACCGATTTTTGCCGGATAAAGCGATTGATTTGATTGATGAAGCTTCGGCTAAGTTGAGAATGGAAATCAATTCAAAACCTGAAGAACTGGATGTTCTCGACAGAAAACTGATGCAGATGGAAATTGAACTGGCAGCCATTTCAAGAGAAGGAAATCAAACCAAAATCGATCATTTAAAAGAAGATATTTCGAAAATTTCTGAAGAAAGAAACGAAATCAATGCTAAATGGCTGAAAGAAAAACAAAAATCTGAGGATTTAACATCCATCAAAAAAGATATAGAATCTCTGAAACTGGAAGCAGAAAGAGCTTCAAGAGCAGGAGATTATGCGAAAGTTGCTGAAATTCAGTACGGAAAAATTAAAGAGAAGGAAGATGCTTTGCAAAAACTTGAATTAGAAATGCAAAATCATCAGAATGAATTGATTAAGGAAGAGGTAACCGCAGACAATATCTCAGAAGTAATCGGAAAATGGACAGGAATTCCTGTTACAAAATTACTTCAATCTGAAAGAGAAAAATTATTGCACCTAGAAACCGAATTGCATCACAGAGTCGTCGGTCAGGAAGAAGCGATTGAAGCGGTTGCAGATGCCATCAGAAGAAACAGAGCCGGATTAAGCGACGAGAAAAAACCAATTGGAAGTTTCTTATTTTTAGGAACCACCGGAGTGGGTAAAACTGAGCTGGCAAAAGCTTTAGCTGAGTTTTTATTCGACGACGAAAACAATATGACGAGAATCGATATGAGTGAATATCAAGAGCGTCATTCTGTTTCTCGATTGGTTGGTGCGCCTCCGGGATATGTTGGGTATGATGAAGGTGGTCAATTAACGGAAGCAGTGAGAAGAAGACCTTATTCAGTGGTGCTTTTAGATGAAATTGAGAAAGCGCATCCTGATGTTTTCAACACATTGTTACAGGTTTTGGATGACGGTCGTTTGACGGATAATAAAGGTAGAGTTGTGAATTTCAAAAACTCGATTATCATTATGACTTCAAATCTGGGTTCACATATTATTCAGGAGAATTTTGAGAATATTACAGAGGAAAATCAGGATGAAATTGTCGCTAAAACAAAAATTGAAGTTTTTGATTTATTAAAGCAAACGCTTCGTCCGGAATTTCTGAACAGAATTGATGAAACTGTGCTGTTCCAGCCTTTAAGAAAAAAAGAAATCGGAAAAATCGTTCAGTATCAGTTGAGAGGTTTCAATGATTTGTTGCTGAAAAGAAATATCATTATGACTGCAACACAAGATGCCTTGAATTATTTAACTAACAAAGGTTACGACCCGGTTTTTGGAGCAAGGCCTTTAAAAAGAGTCATTCAGCAGGAAGTTTTGAATAAATTATCCAAAGAAATCCTCGCTGGAACCGTGAATGACGGCGACAGAATTACGCTGGATTATTTCGAGGAGACAGGTTTGGTTTTTAGACCGACAGAAAAATAAGTAGTTTTTTTTCATATACATTATTTTTAAAGAATTTCCGTAGATTTTGTCTGCGGAAATTTTCATTTTTAAAACATCATCTGTAAAATCAACAAATTCAATTGTTGATATCATACTCTAGTAAAATCGTATTTTCTTACGACATGGAAATTTGGAGTCACTATATCTACTTGTCAGTGATTTAACAAAAAAAGAAGCCTTTCAGCTTCTTTTTTGAATATTGTTTGAAAAATATCTCTATTTTATATTCACCAATTCTACATCAAAGATAATGGTAGCACCTGCAGGAATTGCGGCACCCGCTCCGTTATCTCCGTAAGCAAGATCTGAAGGGATATAAAATCTGTATTTAGAACCTTTACTCATGAGTTGGATACCTTCCGTCCATCCTCTGATTACGCTACCGAGGTTGATATCCATTGGATTACCTCCATTTTTGTCTGTAGAATCGAAAACAGTTCCATCCAGAAGTTTTCCGGTATATTTTACCTGTACAACATCTGATGCTTTTGGTTTTGTTTTTCCATCACCTTCCTGCAACACCTCATACTGCAAACCTGAAGCAGTGGTTTTCACCTTAGGGTTACTTTTATTTTTCGCAAGAAAATCCAGGCCTTTTTTCTTATTTTCCGTTGCTTGCAATCCCGCCGCTGCTTGCTTTTTTTCATGCTGCTTCTGCATAAAGTCTTGCATAAAGGCAGTCATTTCTTCAGCCGGCATCAACTTCTTTTTGCCTTCCATTTCTTCTTTGATAGCCTGAGCCAAAAGGTCAGCATCTACCTTGAAACCTTCCTGTTTCATGCTTTGAGCAATGTTTAGACCTATATAATAAGAAGCTTTTTGGTCGTCTGTATATTTACCGTTTTTCTTTGAATCGCTTTCCTGAGCACAAGAAAGACTAAAGATGGCTATGCAAAGTAATGCAATAGTCTGTTTTTTCATTTGATAATTTTTATTATTTATAATGAACGAATTAAATCGGTGCAAATCTATCATTTATTACAGAAACTTTCCTGCTCTAAATAATTTTTCTGCTACAAATTTTTCAAATTATCATCCGGTGTATAATCCATAAAAAGCCCACCATCAAGCATTACAGATTTTACTTTCTTCTTTGTTGAAATAGAAATCACTGCTTTTTTCTGATCATTTTCCCAGATTTGAGGAGTAAAATGAGTTTTATCAACCGACTGATCTTCGTAGGTCACGACGGCATCAAAAGGAACTGCAAAACCTCCTACATTATCGACCTTAACCATTAATTTTCCTTTTTGCTGACCCGCATTTGTTATTTTTAAATCGATATAATAATTGGTGTAAAACCAATTGTTGAAAAACCAATTCAAATTTTTCCCAGATCCTGTATTCATCGAATAAAAATAATCCCACGGAATCGGATGCTTCCCATTCCAATTATCCATATAATGATGTAAAGCTTTTTTAAACAAATCATCTCCCAGATAATCTTTTAATGCTAAATATGACAGCGATGACTTCACATAAGAATTATTTCCGTAACCCGCGCCACTTACCTGTGTACTCATCGTGATGATGGGTTGATCCTGCTCTGCGGAAGCGTCATTAATCCATCGCTTGACACGGAAGTTTTTATAAAATTTTTCGGCGGCATCTTTTCCGTTCTCATCAATTCCGATTAAATATTCCAAAGTCGTTGCCCAGCCCTCATCCATAAAAGCATAACGGGTTTCGTTGATTCCCATATAAAAAGGAAAATAGGTGTGTGCAATTTCATGATCAGCCGTCAGTCTTGCATCTTGAAAATCATCGGGAATACTTGTATCGTTGATCATCATTGGATATTCCATATCTGCATAACCCTGAATTGCCGTCATTGTCGGAAAAGGATATTCTACACCCGGCCAGTTTTTTGAAAACCAATCGAGATTATAGCGCATCCATTCTACATAATGTTCAAAATCTTTTGCGCCCGCTTTGTAACCCGCCTGTACACTTGCTCTTTTGGTGTGTAACTGAACACTTGAGCCGTCCCAGACATAATGATTGCTCAAAGCAAAACAAAAATCTGTAATATTATTGGCTTTAAATTTCCAGATATTCCATTTGTTATTTTTGGTGACTTTACCAGATTTCATTTCTGCTTCGTTAGCAATATGAATAATCTCATCGCTTGTGAGAGAATTTTTAAATCGATTCAAATATTCCGGTTGCAAAACTTCTTCAGGATTCAGAAAATCACCCGTAGACCAAACCACATAATTTTTCGGGACAGAAATCGCAAAAGAGTAATCATTAAAATCATTGTAGAACTCCTGTCGGTCAGAATGCGGAAGCATATCCCAGCCGTTATAGTCGTCATATACAGAAATTCTCGGGAAAGAATAAGCGACATAAAAAGTTTCAGAATCGATCTGCCCTTCCCTTCCGCTTTGTACAGACAGAGGATATTCCCATTCAATTTTCACTTCAGCTTTTGATTTCGATTTTAAAACGGTCTGAAGCTTTACTTTTTCTACTGTTCCCCAACTTTCGCTGTTAACGTTGTACGCAGAACCATCAACGATGAAAGATTTAATTTTTAAACCTGATGATAAAAAATCTTTTGACACAGAGCCCGATCTTGGAGATTCTGGTTTGTGCAGATTGTTCACAAAGCGTATTGCCAATTCATCTAAATCATTCGGACTGTTGTTGCTGTAAACAATCGTTTCTTTTCCCGAAACAATTTTCGTTTTAGCATCTACTTTTACCTCAACATCATAAATTCCTTTGTTCTGCCAGTAGTTTTTTCCAGGTGCTCCTGAAATATTGCGGGTTCCGTTTTCGTAAGCTTTTTTAATATTTCTCGGCATATACAATTCCTGAGCGGAAATTTGCCAAAACAAAACAGAAGCTACAATTAAAAATATCCTTTTCATTATATTATTTTTCTATCAGTATTCAATTTAACATAAAAGTAACAAATCATATAGATATAATTTTTCATTTAAACTCTTCAGCTTTTGATTAATCATTGAATTGACAAGCTTGATTTAATAAAAATAAGCTTCATCCAACTGAACAAAGCTTATTATTATTTTTATTTAAATATTTTTTTAAAACTGCAAATCAACCAAAACCGGGAAATGGTCTGAAGGATAAAGAAGATTTTCCCGTCTGTCGTTGATGTGTCTGTGAGATTTTATTTTAAACCCTTTTGTGAAAATATAATCGATCCTGTCTTTCGGAACTTCATTGACATTAAATGCTGTGAATGTTCCCACCGGACCATAATGTTTCTTTTCTGCATTGTAGAAAGTATCTTCCAGATTTTGTGAAAGAATTTTTACGGGCTCAGAATCTTCTGTTAAATTAAAATCACCTGTTAATACTAGAGGTAAATTTTTAGGATTCAGCTCTTTCGCTTTTTTCAAGATTAATTCTGAGGATTTTACTCTTGCGATATTTCCGATGTGGTCAAAATGAATATTCATTGCCAGAAATTCTTTCTTTGAATCTTTATCTTTAAAAATCGCATAGGTACAAATTCTATTCAATGCAGCATCCCAGCCTTTCGAAGGTTTTTCTGGAGTTTCAGAAAGCCAGAAGGTTCCTGATTTTACAATCTGAAGTTTTTTAGTATCATAAAATATCGCTGAAAATTCCCCTTTTTCCTTTCCATCATCTCTTCCGACTCCAACGTAATCGTAATTTTTCAAACTCATTTTAATATCTTTCATCTGCTCGGGAAGTGCTTCCTGAACGCCGAAAAAATCCGGATGATAATACGTCAATAAGTCTGCAACATCCTGTCTCCTGTTTGGCCAAGCATTTTCTTTGTCGGAATCTACATTGAGTCTGATATTAAAACTCATCACTTTAAGATCCTGAGAAAAACCTAATGCAAAAAACATCAGCAATACGATTGAAAATCTGAAATTCATTTTAGTGTTTAGCTTAAATTAAAAAAACAAAAATAAAAATTCTGATGTAGAGAAAGCTAATAATATGAAAATTTCCTGTTAAATTAAATTCATAAAAAAAACTCCGGAGAATTTCCGGAGCCTCGTTTTTATGCTGTTAAGTTTGAAATACTGATTTCAATTTATTCTTTTACAAATTTAAATTCTCTACCGCCTTGAGTAAACGCAATGGTCTTTTTATCTTTACTATAAACCATTGAAATCTGAGCCTGATCAAAAGTAAAAGTGCTATTACCAACGTATTCTAGTGGAAATTCCTGTTGACCTGCTGCCTGACCAAACAATTGGTTGTCTTTTTCTTTAAAGGTCAGTTTTAAATTAAGTTCCTTACTTCCATAAGTTCCGGTGAAATCTTTCACATTGATTTTCTCCACCATTTTTGCATCTGCAGAAGACCATGTGTTGTTTTTAGGATTTACATCAGGAATTTCAGATTTGGGATCTAATTTTACCTCTGCGATTTCTTTTGTTGAGTCTACTTTAAATGTCCACTCTGTATTTCTTTTCCAGATTTCTACAGGCAATTTCACAATTTTGTCTGTTCCGTCTTTAAATTTTAACTGAACGGTCGTAGGCATTGGCAATTGACCCAAATTTTCTACGGTAATCTGCGCTCCGTTTTTGAAATCGCCATTTACATACTTCACAGTCTTTATCGCTTGGTCGATTTTCCATTTGTTGATGAACCAACCTCTCCAGAACCAGTTCAATTCTTCCCCCGAAACATTTTCCATGGTGCGGAAGAAATCCCACGGTGTAGGATGTTTGAATGCCCAACGCTCAATGTAAGTTCTGAAAGCTTTATCGAATTTTTCAGGTCCAAGGATAGATTCTCTCAAAATCCCCATTCCCATTCCTGGTTTGTAATAGGCTAAAACTCCGATATTATTTTCTTTCATATTATCAGGTCCCACCATAATTGGTTCAAACTGATCACTCATCAGAAAAGCTCCGGTCTGTGCAATATTTTTCTTTGAATAATATTCACCTTTATTGAATGCTTCAGTCGATAATTCATTGATAAATGTGTTGAAACCTTCATCCATCCAAGCAAAAAGCCTTTCGTTGGAACCTACGATCATCGGGAACCAGTTGTGCCCGAACTCATGATCAGTAACGCCCCAAAGATCTTCTCCTTTAGAATTCATATGGCAGAAAACAATTCCCGGATATTCCATTCCACCTTCGTTTCCGGCTACGTTAGTTGCGGCAGGATAAGTATATTCGTACCATTTTGCAGAATAATGTTCGATAGCTGCCTTTGTATATTCTGTAGATCTTCCCCATGCGCTATTTCCTGCACTTTCAACAGGATAAGCAGAGATTGCTAATGATTTTTTGCCACTCGGAAGATTGATTTTTGCCGCGTCTACAATAAATGCAGGCGAAGATGCCCATGCAAAATCTCTGGTTTGATTGATTTTAAACTTCCAGGTTTTCGTTCCTGAAACATTATTTTTTCCGATTTCAGATTCCGGTCTGATCATGATTGTTTTATCTGAGTTTCTTGCCTGCGACCATCTGTTGTTTTCTTCCTTTGAATACACTTCTTTTTCATTCAAAAGTTCTCCCGATGCAACAACATAATGATTGGCAGGAACGGTAATGTTTGCGGTAATATCACCATATTCAAGATAAAACTCTGACGCTCCTAAATAAGGCATTGTGTTCCAACCCAAAACGTCATCATACACGCACATTCTCGGATACCATTGTGCCATTGTAAAGATTTTACCGTTTTCCGTATCCTGAACGCCCATTCTGTCTGATCCGTATTGTGGAGACAAGAAGGTATATTCAATTTTAATTTTCGCTACTCCACCTTTTGCTTTCAGTTCCTGAGGAAGATCGATCTGCATTCTGGTATCTGTAATGGTATATTTTACATCTTTACCGTCGTATTTTACAGATTTAATTTTATATCCACCATCGAAAGTTTCCCCTTTTGCTCCGTTTCTGCTTCCGGAAAGCGGTACTAAAGCATTTCCACGGGAATCTTTTTCAAATAAATTTTGATCCAGCTGCAGCCACAGAAAGCTCATTTTATCCGGACTGTTGTTGGTGTAGGTAATTTCAGCCGTGCCTGTGATTTCATTTTTGGTGTCGTTTAAGCTGACGTTGAGATGATAATTTGCAGAATTCTGCCAATAAGCGTGTCCCGGCTGACCGCTCGCAGAACGGGTTTCTGTTCCGGTTTGAGAATAGAAAAATGGTTTAAAGGTTTCTACATAATCATATTTTGGAGCTTCCTGAGCAGAGACAGAATTGGCAAAAAGCATTACTGCTACCGTAGAAATTATCGTTGGGAATTTTAAATTCATTGAAAATATTTTTGTAATTCTTTTGATTAAAAAAAATCCCGAAATTGAAACAAGTCCGGGAGTGTAATTTACTGATTTTAATTAATTTGATTTTTTTGATTTAATCATTGCCTCCAACGTATCCCACATTTCCTGCGGAATATCTTCAAGCATATTAAATTCACCTGCGCCCTGCAGCCATTCTCCACCATCGATGGTTACCACTTCCCCATTCACAAAAGATGAAAAATCTGAAACCAGATACGCCGCAAGATTTGCCAATTCCTGATGTTCCCCTACTCTTTTTAACGGGTTTTTTTTAGCCAAATCAAACTGGTCTTTCATATCTCCCGGAAGCAATCTGTCCCAAGCTCCTTTTGTAGGGAAAGGTCCCGGCGCTATCGCATTAAAACGAATATTGTATTTTCCCCATTCCACGGCTAACGATCTTGTCATTGCCAAAACTCCTGCTTTTGCACAAGCTGAAGGAACGACATATGCAGAACCCGTCCATGCATACGTGGTAACAATATTTAAAACCGTTCCAGGTGTTTTAGAATCAATCCAGTGTTTTCCGATTGAAAGGGTACAGTTTTTTGTTCCTTTTAAAACAATATCTAAAATAGAATCAAAAGCAGAATGCGTTAATCTTTCTGTTGGCGAGATAAAATTTCCGGCTGCGTTATTTAATAAAATATCAATTCTCCCAAATTCTTTCAGGGTTGCTTCTTTCATTGCTTCCACTTCATCCCAATTTCTGACATCGCAGGCAACACAAAGCACTCTTCCGCCGGTTTGGTCTTCCAATTCTTTGGCAGTTCCGTAAAGTTTTTCAAGATTTCTTGATGTAATTACCACTTTGGCTCCCAACTGAAGAAAATATTTGGTCATTGCTTTTCCAAGACCGCTTCCCCCACCAGTCACGATGGCAACTTTTCCTTTAAGAGCATCTTCCCTCAACATGGGTTGTGTATATTGATTCATATATTTTATTTTTCTTAAAAATAATAAATATTAAATGGATGGAGCGTAAAATCTATGGATAAATGATGTTGTAAATAATATTCTCTGCATTATAATATTGAATTAAGCTGTAAAAGGTGAAAAAAATGGATTTAAAAAATAACTAAAACTTCATTTTTAATTTAAAAATAAAAAAGCAATCTCGTAACTAAATACAAGATTGCTCTTATTTATTTGAAATACTGATTTTAAGCCAATCGTAAAAATTAATTGCTATCAGAATATAATTATGCCGCAGTAACCGTTCCTTTGAAAGAAAGAGTTTTAGGAGTTTTGCTATCGCTTGTTGTTACATTTACGGTCTTAATAAATGGACCAGCACTTGCTGCATTGAAACTAGCTTCTACGAAACCTTTTTTTCCCGGAAGAATTGCCTTCTTACTGTAGTCTGCTGTTGTACAACCGCAAGATGGAGCAACATTTTCAATGATGATTGGTTTTTTTGATGTGTTTGTAAACTCAAATCTAATCAATTTCGGTTTTCCCTGAGGGATACTACCAACGTCAATAGATTCTGATTTCCACTTAGCTGCTTCTGCAACTACTTTTACGATAGGAGTTCCTTCAACCGGAAATACATTAGCATAAAATGGTGAAAATGCCATAACTGCAAGTAGTGCTGTAATTTTTAAATTTTTCATAAGTAAATTTTTATCATTAATTATTCAAAGAAATTTGATTCTTTTGTTTCGATAGAGCAAATGTAAAGACGAAAATCGTGAGATATTGTTAACCGTTTTCAAACATTTGTTAACAAGTTGTTAATGATAAAAGATAAATAGATATTTTTGGATAATATTGCTTCTGAAAATGGAAATCAAAAAACTCAATATCATTATAACGCTTGGGCTTGTTGCTATCATCGGAATTCTGATCGCTCAACTTTTGTGGACCAGACAGGCGTATAACTTTGAGGATAAAAAATTTAATCAAAAGGTCAATATCGCTCTTCTTGAAGTGGTAGAAAAACTCTCTGGCGAGCAAACTTCTTTTATTCAAAGTCCTGTACAGAACGTTGATAACGACTATTATGTGGTGAATATTAACAATGAGTTTGATCCTACGATTCTTGAATATTATTTAAAAACTGAATTCACCAGATTTCAAATTAATACCAATTATACGTACGCAGTTTATAATTGCCACAGCGATAAAATGATCTATGGGAAATATATTTCTGCACATCAGGAGACTTCAAAAAACAAGACCATCAATTTTCCGAAGCACGAAAATCTGACGTATTACTTCTCTATCCGTTTTCCAGATAAGATGACGTATATGATTGGCTCGTTGAAGTTTTGGTATATCCTTACCTTTGCTCTCATCATCATTCTTTTGGTTTATGTTTATTCAATCTACACCATTATTCAGCAAAAGAAATTCTCAGAATTGCAGCGTGATTTTATCAATAACATGACCCACGAGTTCAAAACTCCGTTATCGTCAATTTTATTGGCCACTGAATCTTTGAATAAGCAGGAAATTATAAGAGAAAACTCTAAACTTCAGACTTACACTTCGATTATCATTAATCAAAGCAACAAACTGAATAATCACATCGAAAAGATATTAAATATCGCCAAAAATGATGCGGCCGGACTTTCTTTAAAAACAGAAAAGATTCTCCTTCTTCCTTTTATTCAGGAAATTGCGGAGACCATGCAGCAAAAAAACGGAAACCTGACGATTGATTTGAATATTGACAACAATACTTATGTAATCGCAGATAAATTTCACTTTACCAATATCATTTACAATCTTTTAGACAACTCAGTCAAGTATTGCGAAACTGAGCCCAACGTTAGCATTTCATCAAATAAAGATTCAAAAGGCTTATATTTAAAGTTTAAAGACAACGGAGTTGGAATTCCAAGTAAAAATATTCCTCAGATTTTTGATAAATTTTACAGAGTTAATGCTAAGAAAAACAGTGAAATCAATGGTTTCGGATTGGGCTTATTTTATGTAAAAAAGATCGTTCAGCAACATCACTGGAAGATTTCTGTTGAAAACAATCAAGACCAAGGAATTACGACAACGCTGTTTTTGCCTTTTTCAAAATAATGTTTACATGATGGAGAAATCTAAAATTTTATATGCCGAAGACGACCAGACCATTGCTTTCCTGATTCAGGACAGTTTAGAATCTCATTATGACATTGATTATCATGCCAACGGGAAATCTGCAATGAACGCATTCGACACGGGAAGTTACGATATTTGTCTCCTCGATATCATGATGCCTGAAATTGACGGTTTTGAGCTGGCAAAACATATCAGAACACACAACTCAGAGATTCCCATTATTTTTATTTCTGCTAAGGCTTTAAAAGAAGACCGCATCAAAGGTTTAAAAATTGGCGCCGATGATTATTTGGTAAAGCCTTTCAGCATTGAAGAGCTTATTTTAAAAATTGAAATTTTCTTAAAACGTACAAAAAAGACGAATATCACTCCTGCAAAATATAAAGTTGGAAAATATAATTTCGACCCAAAAAATTATACTTTACAGGAAGAAAATAACATCATAACCCTTACGCAAAGAGAATCTGAACTGCTTTTGTATTTTATCACTAATAAAAATTCTGTTTTAAAAAGACAGGATATTTTGAAAGCCGTTTGGGGAGATGACGATTATTTTATGGGACGAAGTTTGGATGTTTTCATCTCAAGGTTGCGCAAGGTTTTTGCGGATGAAGAAAATATCACCATAGAAAATCTTCACGGTATTGGTTTTCGTTTTTCTGAAAGCTAAAAGATGATGTTTGTCGTATTAAATTTTTAATCAACAATAATTATCTTTTGATTTTAATTAATTTTACGCTTTCCAAATCATCTCACATGAAAAATTCTGCAGTTTTACTTCTTATCTTTTTTCTTTTTTTCAGTTTAAATCTAAAAGCTCAACAATTCGAGAAACTAGTTCAATATGTCAATCCATTAATTGGAACCGAGAAAATGGGGCACACTTATCCCGGAGCAACCGCCCCTTTCGGAGCGGTTCAGTTAAGCCCGGAAACCGATACCATTTCCTACGAACTCAATGGAAAATACAATGGTGAAGTCTATAAATACTGTGCTGGTTACAGATATGAAGACAAAACAATCGTAGGTTTCAGTTCAACTCATTTCAGTGGAACCGGACATTCTGATTTAGGAGATTTTCTGGTGATGCCAACTGTTGGGAAATTGCAATTGAATCCAGGAACATCTACCCATCCTGAAAACGGGTACAGAAGCAGATTTTCACATCAAAACGAGAAAGCAGAAGCCGGATATTACAAAGTAAAATTGGATGACCACAATATTATAGCGGAGTTAACATCAACAACAAGAGTTGGTGTTCATCGTTACACTTTTCCAAAATCTGATCAGGCACATATTATTTTAGATTTAATGTCTGGAATTTATAATTATGACGGCAAAAATGTCTGGACTTATGTTCGTGTAGAAAACGGAAATACAATTACTGGTTACCGACAAACGAACGGTTGGGCAAGAACAAGAACGGTTTATTTTGCGATGAAATTTTCAAAGCCTTTTAAATCTTACGGTCAGAAAAACTATGATGGAAAGCAGATTTATAATGGTTTCTGGAGAAAATTTGACCAGACTAAAAACTTCCCTGAAATCGCAGGAAAAAATCTGAAAATGTATTTTGATTTTGATACGAATGAAAATGAAGCAATCGAAGTTAAGCTTGCCATTTCACCCGTGAGCCAAACGAATGCTTTAGAAAACTTAGAAAAAGAGACAGGTAATTTATCTTTTGACCAAGTCAAAGCACAAACGCAGGAAATTTGGAATAAAGAATTAAATAAAATCGTCATCAAAGGTTCTGAAACAGAAAAAACTAACTTTTACACGGCGATGTATCATACTTTTATCAGTCCTACAACGTACACTGATGTCAATGGAGAATATAAAGGTTTAGATCAAAACATTCACAAAGCAGAAGGTTTTACCAATTACACAACATTTTCAATTTGGGATACGTATCGTGCACTTCACCCATTTTTCAACATTATTCAGCCCAAAAGAAATAATGATATGGTGAAATCGATGATGGCACATTACAATCAGTTTTCGATGAAAATGTTGCCGATTTGGTCGCATTATGCCAACGATAATTGGTGCATGAGCGGTTATCACAGTGTAAGCGTTGTTGCCGATGCCATTATTAAAGGAAATTATGACGGAGATTCAAAAGCAGCATTGATGGCCTGTGTAGAAACTGCAAACAAAAGAGATTACGAAGGCATTGGTTTTTATATTGACAAAGGCTATATTCCTGCAGAGAAAAGCGGAACTTCGGTTTCCAATACATTGGAATATGCTTATGATGATTGGGCAATTGCGCAATTGGCAAAACATTTAGGCGAAACAGAAATTTACAATCAATTCATCAAACGTTCTGAAAACTGGAAAAATAATTTTGATAAAGCCATCGGATTTATGCGCCCTCGTTTAGCTGACGGAAGTTTTAAAAAAGATTTTAATGAGTTAAGCACTCACGGTCAAGGCTTTATCGAAGGAAATTCATGGAATTACAGTTTCTTTGTTCCTCAAAATCCTGACGAACTCATGCAATTAATGGGTGGGAAGAAAAAATTCGCTTCAAAATTGGATGAATTGTTCACGATGCATTTACCAGACGAGTTTTTTGCAGATACAGAAGACATAACAAGAGAAGGAATTATCGGCGGATACGTTCATGGAAACGAGCCAGCGCATCATGTTGCCTATTTCTACAATTGGGCAGGACAACCTTGGAAAACGCAGGCACAAATCAGATGGATTTTAGAAATGCAATACAAAGCAACTCCCGACGGATTGGGCGGAAACGACGATGCAGGGCAAATGAGTGCGTGGTATATTTTAAGTTCTCTTGGTTTTTATCCGGTTGCTCCAGGTTCGGAAGATTATGCGATTGGAAGCCCGGCAATTGATCATGCTGTTTTGAATTTAGAAAATGGGAAAACATTTGAAATTGAAGCCATTAATCAAAGTTCGAAAAACATGTATGTTCAGAAAATTGTTTTGAATGGAAAAGAAATTAAAAACTTTATTTTGAAACATTCTGATATTGTGAAGGGTGGGAAATTGAGTTTTTATATGAGTTCTAAACCTAAAAAATAATTTTTCAAACACTAATATCACTAATTTTTTTACGCAAATTTTCACAAATAAAACTCATAATACTTTCATTCGAAATGAAGTAAATTTGAGTGAAGAATATCCTCAAAGTTTGTCATTCAGAGCGGAACGCAGTAGAGCGTGGAATCTAAGCAAAGCTTTATTTACGTTGTTTAAATTTCTGCGGAATGACAAATCTTGGATCAATTCTCTCGCTGATTTTGCAGATGATGCAGATTTTTCCAACGAAATCTTCCGCTAAATTTGACCAATCTCAAAATATCGGAACAAGTTCTGCCAGAAAATTAACATTGCTTATCCGTAATTTGCATACGACAATCGTTGTTTTGCAAACTTCATATTTCTAATTTCTGCTGAATTTTGTACCAATAAAAATCAACAATATGAAATTGAATCAGGTAAAATTAGGAAGTCAGGGATTAATCATCCCCAATATCGGTTTGGGATGTATGGGAATGACAGGTTTCGGCGATGCAGATATGTACGGCAAAACGGATGAAAAAGAAGCCATCGCAACGATTCATCGCTCTTTGGAATTGGGCGGTAATTTTCTCGACACGGCAGATTTGTACGGACCATTTACGAACGAACAATTGATTGCAAAAGCGATTGAAGGTAATCGTGACCAATACATTCTTGCTACAAAATTCGGTTGGGAAATTGACGACAATGAACAGGTAACCTGGAAAATCAATGGTACTAAAGATTACGTAAAAAAATCTATTGAACGTTCGCTGAAATATCTAAAAACAGACTACATCGATCTTTATTATATGCATCGTCTCGATAAAAATGTTCCGGTTGAAGAAACTGTCGGAGCAATGAGTGATTTGGTAAAAGAAGGAAAAATTGGGTATATCGGTTTGTCTGAAGTTTCTTCTGAGACTGTGAAAAGAGCGCACGCCGTTCATCCGATTTCGGCAGTTCAGAGTGAATATTCTCTTTTTGAAAGAACGGTTGAGGAAAAAGGTGTAATCGAAACTTTGAATGATTTGGGAATTGGTTTTGTGGCGTATTCTCCGCTTGGACGAGGATTTTTGTCAGGGAATATTAAAACAATCAATGATTTGCCGGAAAATGATTTCCGAAGAGCGATTCCACGTTTTCAGGGAGAACAATTTCAAAAAAACATTGAATTGGTGGAAGCGATTGAAAATCTTGCCACAGAAAAACAAATCACTTCATCACAATTGGCCTTGGCGTGGATTATCAGCAAAGGAATTGTGCCGATTCCCGGAACGAAACGCAGAAAATATGTTGAGCAAAATATTGAAGCGAGCAAAATCGTTTTGAATGAATCTGACCTTCAGAAGCTGGAAAGTATTGTACCTTTGGGAACAGATACGGGTAATCCTTACGATGAATTCAGTATGGGGCTTTTGGATTATTAATCTTTTTTAAATTTAGATATTTAACCAATTTGTCATTCTGAATGAAATGAAATGTAGTGAAAGAATCTCAAGTTATATTTCAGAGATTCTTCCTTCGTCAGAATGACAAATTCTGAAAGCTTACAAAACATAAAGCTGGAACGCAATACGATTGCGCCCCGGCTTGAAAGGAGCTCTTTTTGCGGAGCGAAGCGGAGCAAAAAAGCGGGAGTGGAAGACGGATAAAGGCGCCCAAACCTAACAAAGTGGTTCGACAGAGTCAAATAATAATTATTACCTTTAATATTTAGAATCTCAAATTATGAACACGATACAATCTATTTCTCAGTTTCATAAATTACTGTCGCTTCCGGAACCTAGACATCCGATGGTGAGCGTCATCAATCTTTCTGAAAGTATTTTTATTGAAGATGAGGTCTGGAAAGGCTTTACCAACAGATTTTATTGTGTGGCTCTGAAAAGAGAGGCGACAGGAAAAATACGATACGGACAGCAACATTATGATTATGATAAAGGTGTTTTGAGTTTTACTGCGCCCAGCCAGGTTCAGTATTTGGATGTTGCGACGATGGATTGTAATTCGGCAGGTTTTTTATTGATTTTTCACGAAGATTTTCTGCTGAAACATCCTTTGGCGACGACCATTTCAAGCTACGGATTTTTCTCTTATGCCGTGAACGAAGCGTTGCATCTGTCTGAGGAAGAAGAAAATGATCTGATACAAATCCTTCATAAAATCGATAAAGAATGTCAGCATATTGACCGACATACACAGGAAATTATTTTGTCGCAGATCGATCTTTTACTTAATTATTCTCAGCGTTTTTATGAACGACAATTCATCACAAGAAAGAATAATAATCATCAGTTACTCATCAAATTCGAAAAATTCCTGAATGATTATTTTGACAAAGAATCTTCCGAAAAAGGACTTTTGACCGTTCATCAAATTGCTGAAGCGATGAATCTTTCGCCTAATTATTTAAGTGATTTATTAAGAATTCAAACCGGGCAAAATACACAGCAACATATTCACGAAAAGCTGATTAGCAAAGCGAAAGAGAAACTTTCGACAACGGAATTATCGGTAAGTGAAATTGCTTATGAATTAGGGTTTGAACATTCGCAATCGTTCAGTACGCTTTTCAAAAAGAAAACGAAAATGTCTCCATTGGAATTTCGGCAATCTTTTAATTGATATATTTTCTCTCGCAGATTTTTACGGATTGGGCAGATTGAATTTAAAATCTGTATTATCTGCTAAATCTGCGAGAGTTTTATTTATTTTCGAAAATGTCTTCTCTCAAATTATTTTTATGCTCTCTTCCCCACTCGGAAAGTGCCATAATCACAGTTTTTAAAGTCTTGCTGTAATCAGTTGAGATATATTCTACAACAACAGGCGTTTGTTCGCCGTGAACGATTCTTTTTACAAAACCATTGATTTCCAGATCTTTCAACTCGTTCGAAAGTACCCTTGCCGAAATTCCGGTAACGATTCTCTGAAGCTCATTGAACCGAATATTTCCGTGTTCCTGAAGAGCAATAATAATTTTAAGCTTCCACTTTCCGCCAATGACATAAATTGCATCTTCCACCGATGAAAGATGATTTTGGCAATTTATTTCCGTAAGTGGTTCTTCTAATTCAATAATATTTTCCATAAAATTAATCTCAAACTAACCAAAAGGTTATTGCTAACCTTTTGTTCACTACTAACTTTTGATAAGCAAATGTACATAATTTTGTCAAAGAAATTTAAAATTAAAAAAATGAAACAAATTTTGCACATCATCTCAAGTCCGAGAATAGAAGTATCTGCAAGCAGAAAATTAGGAAGTGCTGTACTAGAAAAAATTCAGGAGAAATATCCTGACAGCAAAGTAAAAGAGCGTGATTTAACTAAAAATCTTGTTCCGCTTTTGGAGGAAGTACATATCAATACATTTTTTACGCCTGCGGAAAACAGAACTCCAGAACAGGAAGCTATCAACCAATATTCTGAAGGTTTAATTGCCGAACTGCAGGAAGCAGACATTATCGTAATCGAATCTCCAATGTATAATTTTTCAGTTCCAGCAAGTCTCAGAGCTTATTTTGATTTTACTTCAAGAGCAGGATATACTTTCAGTTATGATGAGAACGGGCCTAAAGGTTTGTTGAACAACAAAAAATTATACATCGCCCTTTCTTCCGGAAACATTTATTCAGAAGGACCTTACCAGAGTTATGATTCTAATGTTCCTTACGTGAAAAATGTTTTTGGCTTTTACGGCGTTACAGATGTGAGTGTTTTTCGGGCAGAAGGACTGTCCATTCCAGGAATTATGGAAAATGCTTTAGAAAAAGGAATTGAAAGTATTGTGATTGATTAATTTCAAATTATTGTTAGATAATTTTCTCTCGCTGATTGAGCAAATTTTGCAGATGATTGCGCTTAAAATCTGCTTGATCTGCTCAATCTGCGACAGATTTAAATTTTGCTAAAGAAAATTTCTATTCTTAAATAAAAAAACGGGCTAAAGCCCGTTCCTATTGATACAATTATTTCGCTGTAATCTATTCCTGAACTTCAAAAAGCAAACGCTCCCCAAATTTTTCTTCATTGATTTTTCCGTTGTCGTAAACCAGGTTTCCATTCACAAAAGTATGAGTGACTTTAGAATTGAAATTCATCCCTTCAAGCGGACTCCAGCCACATTTGTACAAAATATTCTCTTTGGCAACTGTCCAGTTTTTATCCAAGTCTACCAAAACTAAATCCGCTTTATACCCTTCTCTCACAAAACCTCTCTTCTCAACTCTGAAAAGAATCGCAGGATTATGGCACATTTTCTCAACGATTTTTTCTAAAGTAATTTTTCCGTTTCTGAAATTCTCTAGCATTACGACCAAAGAATGCTGAACCAGAGGTGCTCCCGAAGGACATTTTGTATAAACATTTTGTTTTTCTTCCCAGGTGTGAGGTGCGTGATCGGTTGCAATGACGTCAATTCTGTCGTCCAAAATTGCTTCCCAAAGTCCGTCTTTATCTTTTTGCGTTTTTACCGCAGGATTCCATTTGATTAATCCGCCTTTGGTATCGTAATCCTCATTGGTAAAAGTCAAATGATGTACACAGACTTCTGCCGTTATTTTTTTATCTTTTAAAGGAATATCATTTCGGAAAAGTTCCATCTCCTTCGCTGTTGAAAGATGAAAAACGTGAAGTCTGGCTCCTGTTTTTTCAGCCAATTCAACCGCTTTTGAAGAAGATTTGTAACAAGCTTCCTCACTTCTGATCAGATGATGGAATTTTACAGGAATATCTTCACCATATTCATCTAAATATTTTTGAGTATTTTCTCTAATCGTTGCTTCATCCTCACAATGAACAGCGATCAGCATTTTGGTATTGCTGAAAATATTTTCCAAAGTTTCAGGATTGTCAACCAACATATTTCCTGTAGATGAACCTAGGAACAATTTGATTCCGGGAACATTTCTCGGATTTGTTTTTAAAACTTCCTCCAAATTATCATTCGTTCCGCCCATCATAAAACCGTAATTCGCATAAGCTTTTTGAGAACCAATTTCATATTTATCCGCCAACAGTTCCTGAGTTACGGCATTCGGAACAGTATTTGGCTGATCGATGAAACTCGTAATTCCACCTGCAATTGCCGATTTTGATTCGGTTTCTATGTCACCTTTATGCGTCAAACCTGGTTCACGGAAATGAACTTGATCATCAATAATTCCAGGCAAAAGATATTTTCCGGAAGCATCAATAATTTGGTCAACATTTTCTTCAGAGATATTTTTCGAAATCTTAGAAATCAAATCATTTTCAATCAGAATATCACTTTGGAAAACCAGATTTTCATTAACGATTTGGGCATTTTTTATTAGAATTTTCATTTTTACTTTTTAGATATAAAGATTTGTATTGCACAAATTTAATATTTTCATTAATGATTTTTAAGCATAAGTCAGAAAATTGTGAATTCTAATATTTACATTTGCACTTTAAAAAAATAAATTTGTACAAGAAATTATTTGGGCAAACTGCGGTGTACGGACTAAGTTCGGTTTTGGTGAGGATTTTTCCTTTCCTCATTGCACCCATCGTTACCAATGCATTCGGACCTTCCGCATCATCACCTTTCGTAGATTGGTATTCGATTGCGGGAGTCATCACGGTTTTTTTGACCCACGGAATGGAAACTTCTTTTTTCCGTTTTGCTCAAGAAGGTGATATTGATAAAAAAACTTTGGTTTCTACTACGGCACTGAGCATTTTGGGGATCGGTTTGATTTATCTTATTCTAGGATATGTTTTCAGGCAGGAACTTGCGAATGCTTTTGAAACTCCGGATCAGGTCAATTATCTTGTCATTTTTCTTTTCATTCTTTCTTTTGACGCTTTTGCAACGATACCCTCCGCAGTTTTAAGATTAGAAGGTAAACCTGTTTTATATACAATTTCAAAGGTTGCAGGATCACTGGTTTATTATTTTCTGATTGTATTTTTCATCGAATGGCTTCCTCATTACCCTAACGGAATTTTAGGTTTAAAATATGAACCTGAAATTGGTGTGGGATATGTTTTCATTGCCAATTTGGTACAAAGCATCATCACATTAGCGATTGTAGGAAAAGAATTCGTCAACTTTAGTTTTAAAAAGTTTGATTTTAAACTTTGGAAAAGAATCATGAGTTACTCATGGCCGGTAATGGTTGCGGGATTAGCAGGAGTGATTAACCAGACTTTAGACCGACAGTTTTTAAAATATTTACTTCCAAAAGAAGAAGCCAA
Organism: Chryseobacterium sp. C-71; assembly: GCF_020911865.1. Lineage (NCBI taxonomy): Bacteria > Pseudomonadati > Bacteroidota > Flavobacteriia > Flavobacteriales > Weeksellaceae > Chryseobacterium > Chryseobacterium sp. C-71. Next base: position 3,030,914 of record NZ_CP087131.1, on the reverse strand, counting down.
ACATCAGATTGGTGTTTACGGTGGAGTTTATAAAATAGCAACATTCATCACGGTTTTCCGACAGGCATATCAGTTGGGAATTGAACCTTATTTCTTTTCAAGTTTTAAAGATAAAAACAATCACAAAACCTACGCAGTTTTGATGGATGTATTTGTAATCTGCAATTGTCTCATCTACATCGGATTGATGGTGAATCTGCAATGGATTTCTGAAAAATACTTAGGAAATTCACTTTACTTTGAAGGTATTGAAATTATTCCTTTTGTAATGCTCGGAGCGTTATTTTTAGGAATATATCTTAATCTTTCGATTTGGTATAAATTATCTGACCAAACCAGAGTTGGTTTGTACATTTCTTTAATCGGAGCGGCAATTACGATGATGATCAACTTTACTTTCATTCCAAAATACGGATATTGGGCAAGTGCTTTTGCAGCACTGATTACCTATACAAGTATGATGGTTATTTCCTATATTTGGGGAAGAATTCAATATCCTATTCACTATAATGTTAAGAAAATAGCTGTCTATCTAACGCTTTCGATTGCAATTTCGATGGTCTCGTTTTATTATTTCCGATATAATTATTTTATAGGAAACGGAATGTTCATTTTCTTCATTGCATTCTTGATTTATAATGAAAGAACGATGATCAACAAAATACTTAGAAAATCATAAAATTTAAACTATACAATATCAAATGAAAATAATTGTTCCTATGGCTGGGCGTGGTTCCAGATTGCGTCCACATACATTAACGGTTCCAAAACCATTAATTCCTATCGCAGGAAAACCTATCGTACAAAGATTGGTAGAAGACATTGCTAAAGTTGCAGGAGAGGTGATAGAAGAAGTTGCTTTCATTATCGGTGATTTTGGCGATGAAGTTGAAAAGTCTCTTCTTCAAATTGCTGAAAGATTAGGTGCGAAAGGAAGTATTTATCATCAGGAAGAAGCTTTGGGAACGGCTCATGCAATCAAATGCGCAGAGCAATCAATGACGGGAAATGTGGTTGTAGCTTTTGCGGACACCCTTTTCAGAGCAGATTTTATCTTAGATACCAATTCTGACGGTGTAATTTGGGTTAAAAAAGTAGAAGATCCTTCAGCTTTTGGAGTTGTAAAATTGGATGACTACGGTTTTATCACAGATTTTATTGAGAAACCTCAGACTTTCGTTTCAGACCTTGCCATCATTGGGATTTATTATTTCAACTCAGGAGAGAAATTGATGTCTGAAATTAATCACATCATGGATAATGACATCAAATTTGGTGGAGAATATCAGTTGACAACCGCATTGGAAAATCTTCGCCAAAAAGGTGCCAAATTCACCCTTGGAAAAGTAGATGACTGGATGGATTGTGGAAATAAAAATGCAACTGTAGAGACCAACAGTAAAATTTTGGCATACGAAAAAGAAGAAATGTCTCAAATCACAGCATCAGCAATAATTGAAAACTCTCTGATTATTCAACCTTGCTTTATCGGGAAAAATGTGAAGATTATGAATTCAAAAATTGGTCCCGGAGTTTCTGTAGGAAATAATACGGTAATTATTAATTCAAATATTGAAAATTCTCTGATTCAGGAAAACACAAAAATCAACCACGGAAACCTTTCAAACTCAATGATTGGAAATTCTGCACAGTATTTTGGGGTTTCAAGAGAAATTTCTTTGGGTGATTATTCTGTTTTGGATTTCCTAAATAAAGATTAATTTTATAAAGAATAGATTGACTTCAAACCACACAAAATGTTTTGTGTGGTTTGGCGTTAATATTGTAAAGTATTTATATAAAATAATTTATGAAAAAATGGATTACGTTATTGCTGGCAACAATGGTTATACTTTCATGTAAAACCAAGAAAAACGCTATGCAAAACGCTTCTGAAAATGACAGTATCAAAATAGAAAATTCAGAGGATAAAGACAAAATTGACGAAGGAAAAAACATTTCAGACCGATTGACTTTTTACGAAAACATTTATATACATCCAAAATTTGATCAGATTAAAATCAACAGTAAAATCACGGCAGATAACATCAGAGTAAGCCCTCTTGATGCTACGATTTATATTGAAAGTGATAAAAAAATATGGTCAAACATCAACTTCTTATTCTTCAATGCAGCAAGAGCAATCATCACGCCTGAAGGGATTAAAGCAGTTGACAAATACAATAAAAATTATATTGATTCTGATTTTGATTATTTAAATAATTTACTGAATATCAACTTCATCGATTACAAAACTTTAGAGAAAATCCTTTTGGGACGTACTTTTCTTTTGGTAAGTAACAGAAATTCAAGTATTACAAAAAATGAAGACGGATATCAATTGGCATCCATTGTAAATCAAAAGATTGTCACTAATGACGTTGAGCGTGAGTATAAAATCAATATGAGATATTCTAATGATTATAATTTAATTTACGTTAAATTGCAGGATGTGAAATCCGATGACGCAGTTGAAATCGTATATGATGAATGGGAGACTTTTGACAATAATCTCAAATTGCCGCAAAGTGTTAAAATAATTATAAAAGGTTCAAAAACAAGTCAGATTTTATTGGAAAACACGAAATTTGGCTTCACTAAAATGGAAACACCTTATTCAGTTCCAGCCAATTATAAGAAAATTGAGATTAAATGATTAAAAAATTTAGCTTTTTAATAGGAATTCTGCTGTTCTCGTTGCACTTTGGGCAAAAGAAAGAGCAATTACAGCAACAAAATGCCGAGCTTAAAAAACAAATTGCAAAAATAAATACTGATCTAGCAAAAACAAGAAATGAGTCTAAGCTTTCCATATCTTATCTCACAAGTGTTAATCAGAAATTAGCCTTAAGAGAAAAGGTTTATAACAATACTCAAAAAGAGAAAAGATTTATAGAAGATGAAATTTATCTTCGTCAGCTTGAAATAAATAGACAAAATCGTGAGTTAGCCGTTTTAAGAAAAAACTACGCTCAGGTTTTGGTGAATGCTTATAAAAACAAAGGTGTTCAGAATAAGGTAACATTCATTCTTTCATCAAAAGGTTTTGGTGAAGCGATGAGAAGAGTACAATATCTGAAACAGTATTCTGACTATCAAGACAAAAAAGCTGCAGAAATCACTAACGCAGCAGTTGAGCTGAAAAAATCTGTTGAGAAAAAGAGACGATCTGCAGTTGAAAAAGAGAATCTTTTAGTTAATCAGCAAAAAGATTTAACAACCATCAGTGTTGAGAGGAAGCAGAAAGAGCAGTTGGTCAATGAGTTTAAGAAAAACGAAAGCAAACTTGCTGGCGAATTAAAACAAAAGCAAACTCAGTCTAAAGCATTAGAAGGACAAATACGATCAATTATCGCTGAAGAAATTCGTAGAGCAAAAGCTGAAGAAGAATCTAGAAAAAAAGCTGAAGCAGAAAAAATACGTTTAGCAAAAATAGCTTCAGACCGAGAAAAAGCGAGAATTGATGCTGAGAACAAAGCAAAAGCTGAAGCTTTAGAGAGAGAAAGGAAATTAGCTGAAGCCGAAGCTAAAAAAGCAGCAGAATTTGCAGCAAAAAGAGCTGAAGATGAAAGAAAAAGAAATGAAGAAGCAGCAAAAAGTGAGGCAAGTGCTAAAGACGAAGCAAGAAAAATTGCCGCTAAAAAAGCATCAGATGATGCCGCTCTAAAATCAAGAGAAGCTGCAAATAAATTAGCTGCTGCAAGGGCTGCCGAAGCCGCATTAGAGAAAAAAACAGATGACGATAAAAAAGCTGCCGAGACCAAAGCGTTGACTAATTATGGTGTGTCTACATCAGCAGGAAATAACTTTGCAGCAAATAAAGGTAGATTGGCAATGCCTGCCTACGGTACAATTACCCACCGTTTTGGCAGACAACCTCACCCAGTATTTAAAAATATCGTGGAAGAAAATAACGGAATTAAAATTTCCGTAGCAAAAGGAACCAGCGCAAAAGCGATTTTCCCGGGAACAGTTTCCCAGATAATGCCAGCAGCGGATGGAACAAAAACAGTTTTGATAAAACACGGAGATTATTTCTCTATTTATTCAAATCTTAGCAGCAATACAGTTTCGAAAGGTCAGCAAGTTTCTGCAGGAACTACCTTAGGAACTGTTGCTCAGGATTTTGACGGATCTTTTACCTTAGATTTCCAAATCTGGAGAGGAGATACGCCAGTAGATCCGTTAGGTTGGGTTTCAAATTAAAATATTAACTTTGTAAAAATTTTAGACATGTACACACTTACAATACTGTCATTATCTTGGCAACACCTATTGATCGTAGCGATCATACTTTTACTTCTATTTGGAGGAAAAAAAATTCCGGAATTAATGAAAGGTCTGGGTTCAGGAATAAAAGAGTTTAAAGATTCTGTGAAGGAAGATGAAAAACCAGTGACTAAAACTGAAAATCCTACTTCGAACACGACAAACAATACCAGCAATTAATATTACTTTTCAGTTCAAATGAATTTTACAGATACCGCTTGGGAAATCTTCAATAAATCAATTGAAGATTACCATGTTTTAGATAATATAGAAACTCCGATTAATAATACATATCCTACTGATAGTTTGGAACGAATTTTGTATGCTAAAAATTGGATTGATACCGTTCAATGGCATTTGGAAGATATTATCAGAGACGAAAACATAGATCCTGTACATGCACTTCAACTTAAAAGAACAATCGATGCTTCTAATCAGAAGAGAACAGATTTGGTTGAGTATATAGACAGTTGGTTTCTTGATAAATACAAAAATATTACTCCAAAAACTGATGCGAAAATAAATACTGAAACTCCAGCTTGGGCAGTTGACAGATTATCTATTCTTTCGTTAAAGGTTTACCACATGTCGTTGGAAGCTCATAGAGAATCGGCTTCGGAAGAGCATCGTGCAAATTGCCAGACAAAACTCGATGTACTTCTAGACCAGAAACAAGATTTAACTACTTCAATAAGTCAATTGCTTACTGATATTGAGAACGGTGATGTTAAGATGAAAGTGTACAAACAAATGAAAATGTACAACGATGAAAGCCTTAACCCAATCCTTTATCAAAAGGAGCAAAAATGAAACGACAATATTTTTTCGGATTACTATTATTAATAATTATTTCTTCCTGCGCTACAGAAAAACCTAATGTTTCTCCGCTTTCAAGCAGTTTCTATAGTGAAGCAAGAAGAGCAGATGCAGAGGCTGGTGCAAATAGCAGTTTCTCAATCAACATTAATGAAAATGTAAATGCTGCTGAAATCACCAATCTGATTTCTACTTTTCCTAAATTTAAGAATACAGCATTAAATGAAGAGGTGAATACTTTAAAATATTCTTTACAAAATTATCTTTACGCACTTGATGCAGGTAATGTTTCCGGAAAAAATAAAACTCTTAAAAGTTTAGAAAAATCTTACAAGAAAATTCAGAAACTCAGAAAATATCTTAATAAAGACGACGATGCAGTTCTCAACAGATATTTGGTAAGATTAAAAACCAATGTTACTTTTATTGAAGACTCAATAAACAGTAAAAAATAACTTACAATTAAATGATTAAAATTCAGGCGGAAGCTAATGTCCCTACAGATCATGGGAATTTCCGAATGATCGCTTTTTCGGAAGAATCAAGTGATTGGATGCCTCATATGGCAATTATAGCCGAGCATACAGATTTTTCAAAACCTATCAATGTACGTTTCCATTCTGAATGTATCACCGGTGAAGTTTTTCACTCACAAAAATGCGAATGCGGACAGCAATTGGATGCAGCAATGAAATACACTCACGAACATGGAGGAATCATTGTTTATCTGCGTCAGGAAGGAAGAAATATTGGCATCATCAATAAATTGAAAGCTTATTCGCTTCAGGAAAAAGGCTTCGATACCGTAGAAGCCAATTTAAAATTAGGATTACCCGCAGATGACCGAAATTTCTCAGTAGCTATTGATATTTTAAATATTCTCAACGTAAAAAACATCAATCTTTTAACAAACAATCCCGAAAAGGTAAAGTTTGTAGAACAAAGTAATATCAATCTCAATTCAAGAATTCCTTTACAGATTCCAGCGAACGATTCTAGCCGCGGATATCTTCAAACAAAGAAAGATTACTTCGGACACATTTTGGATGAACAAGATTAAATCAATTTCACATTTTGATAAAAAAGCAAAGCTCTGGAATTACTTCCAGAGCTTTTTAATTATAAAAAACTGAAAAGATATATTTTTAAATTAATTTTTCATTTTAATTTTAGATTCATCTATCCCATAAAGTTTAATTACTTTGTTATAATCACTATAATCTACAGCGCCTTTACTGCTAGGACCCGTTGCTGCAGGAATAACAACTACTCTAAATCTTTTACCCGTGTAGTAACTTGAATTTGCACCAGTTAATGCAAATGATGCATTAACGTTGATATTAATACCAAATTTACTGAAATCAAATAAATAATCAACAGCGTCATTATCTGGATTACCCACGTAATAGGTATAAGGAAGCAATCTCCAAACTGGAGATCCACCATCCGTTCCGACCTGCATATATATAAGTACTACATCAGATTCAATTAACGGACTATTAAAATCATTACCATATGTGTAAAGGTTATCATTTACTCTACTAAAAACAGGATTGTTAATATCATACGCCACAGAATAGGTATCGTTATCTTCCACCTGAATAACTTCATCATCATTATTATCACAGCTGTAAACAAAGAAACTAGCTAAAGCTAGCGTAAGAATTGGAAGAAATTTTCTCATTGTATTAAATTTAATATTATTAGTAACTACTCCCAATCAAAACATATACCAAAAAATTAAAAAACTTTGTTTCTGCTGTTTTTTTTAGTTGTATTTTTGTTCTTATTCAAAAATTATGAACAAAGTAGCTTTTCAATTACTCTTCATTTTACTGTTTATCAATTCACAAGTTTCAGCTCAGTATCAGCCGAAAAACATATCTCTTTCAGATCAAAAGAAAGCCCAGCAATGGGTTGATAAAACCTACAATTCGCTTTCTCAGGACGAAAAGCTAGGTCAGCTGTTTATTGTTGCACTTTACACCAATAAAGATGAAAACCATATCAATCAGGTTAGAAACATTGTCACCAATGATAAAATTGGAGGATTAATTCTGATGCAGGATGATGCCGCAAGAGAAATTAACTTAGTGAACGAATTTCAGCAAAAATCTAAAATCCCTTTGATGATCGGGATGGATGCTGAATGGGGTTTATACCAAAGAATCGCAACGGCACATAAATTTCCTTGGGCGATGACTTTGGGAGCCATTCAGGATAAAAATTTGATTTATCAGATGGCAGCAAAAATTGCTGAAGACTGCAAAAGAATGGGCATCAACTGGGATTTTGCACCTGTTGTAGACGTTAGTACCAATCCAAACAATCCGATTATAGGGAACAGAAGTTTTGGGTCTGAAGTTTCTAATGTCACACAATCTGCACTCTCCTATTCTAATGGTTTGCAGGATAATAATATTCTAGCAGCAATCAAGCATTTTCCGGGACATGGTGACACGAATACCGACTCACATCTTGATCTTCCAGTGGTTTCACATAATTTAGACAGATTAAACGCAATCGAATTAGCACCTTTCAAATCTTTAATGGATAAAGGCATTGGCGGAGTGATGGTTGCGCATCTTTACGTTCCAAGCTTAGAATCTGGAAAAGGAATTCCTGCGTCGATTTCAAAAAATATCATCACAGGTTTACTGAAAGAAAAATTCGGATATAAAGGTTTAATTATTACTGACGCTTTAAATATGGGAGCCGTTGCTAACAAATACAAACCTGGCGAATTAGATGCATTGGCTTTCAAAGCCGGAAACGACATCATGCTTTTCTCACAAGGCGTTGCAGAAGGTAAAAAACTCATTCAGAAAGCGATTGTCAATGGAGAAATTTCTCAGGCAAGAGTCGAAGAAAGTGTAAAGAAAATTCTACTGACTAAATATTTTTTAGGATTAAATCAATACACTCCTAAAAATCCTGAAAACGTCAATCAAGACATCAATAATGATTCTCACAAAATATTAGTTCAGAATCTTTACGCAAATGCTCTAACATTAATAAAAGATGAGAAAAAATTACTTCCTCTGAACTGTAAAAACACTTGTTACTACGTTCCATTGGAAGAGGCACCTTACCAGACTTTTGCGGATCAATTAAATTTAAATTCAACGGTTATCATTAAAAAAGCTTCGGAAATAAAAACAATTCCTGCAAATTCTACAGTGATTGTTGGTTTTCATAAAGACAATTCTACCGCTTACAAACCTTATAAAATTTCAGCTGATTCTAAAAAGGTTTTGGCAGATTTAGCTAAAAATCAAAATGTAATACTGAATGTTTTTGGAAGCGCTTATGCTTTGAAAGATATAGATTTATCTAAAGTCTCTACCGTCTTGGTATCTTACGAAAACAATGATGACTCTATGACCGCAACGGCAAATGCTATCAACGGAAAAACAAAAATATCAGGTAAGCTTCCCGTTTTAGTCAATGACCAACTGAAAGCCGGAATGGGAATCACCTTAGAAGCTCCACAGTTTTCAAAATCAACAGAATTCACCACATCAAAATAAAATTAAACTAATGAGACGCTTTAAGCGTTCCATCTGACAACCAAAAAATAAAATATACAGATGAAAATAGGCATACTTTGCTATCCAACATACGGCGGAAGCGGAATCGTGGCAACAGAACTAGGGATGTCTCTAGCCAACAAAGGATATGAGGTACACTTCATCAGTTCGGCACTTCCGGCAAGATTAGATATCACCAATCCCAATATTTTCTTTCACAAAGTTAATGTTCAGACCTACCCGCTTTTCCAATATCAGCCTTATGATATTGCATTGAGTTCAATGATTTACCGTGTTGTAAATCTTTATAAACTAGATTTGCTTCATGCACATTATGCGATTCCTTACGCTTATGCTGCGTTTACGGCAAAGCAAATGCTGAAAGAAGACAATAACGACATTCCTTTGGTGACAACACTTCACGGAACCGATATTACCTTGGTAGGACAACACCCAAGTTACAAACACGCAGTAGAATTTTCTATCAATCAGTCGGATGCGATTACTTCCGTTTCTGAAAGTCTGAAAAAAGATACCCTGCAGTTTTTTAATATTAAAAAAGAAATTCAGGTCATCACCAACTTCATCGACAATTCTGAATTTGATGAGCTTAATGAATGCCAGAGAACTCAATTTGCAAGTCCGGACGAAAAAATTCTTATCCACGTTTCCAACTTAAGACCTGTAAAGCGTGTAGATGAAGTTCTGCAGATTTTTAAAAGTGTTGAAAAGAAGGTTAAATCTAAATTAATCATCATCGGTGAAGGTCCAGACATGGAAAAAGTAAACTCTTTCTTAGAAGAGAATCCTGAATTGATTTCTAAAATCCGTCTTTTGGGTAAAGTGAATGATCTTTACAGAATTTTACAACTGTCTGACGTGTTTTTACTTCCCTCAGAGCAGGAAAGTTTCGGTTTGGCAGCTTTGGAAGCGATGGCAGCATATACGCCTGTTATCAGTTCAAATGCCGGTGGAATTCCGGAAGTAAACATTCAGGGAGAGACCGGATTTTTAGCGGAAATCGGAAACGTAGAAGCGATGAGCAATTACACGATTAAACTTCTCAGCAACGAAGAATTATTAGCTCAAATGAAAATCAACGCAAAGGAGCAGGCGATTAAATTTGACTTAAAAAATATCCTTCCTATTTACGAGGAAATGTATAAAACGACGATTGCAAATTTTGTAAAGGAAACGGCAAAAGTTTAAATCTTCATTAAAATATAAAACAAAAATCAGGGCAAGTTGCTCTGATTTTTTTTGAACTTAAACTTTTCTAGAACGCTAACTAAAGTTTCCGGAGAAGAAATAATTTTCACGTATTTCATTTTAATCAACTTTTCAAATTCAAATTTTTCTTAAATTAGTGGCAACACAAAATACCACCGATGAACGAAAAACTATTACAGTATCTCTGGAATTTCAAAGTATTCACTCATTATAACTTCACAGATTTAGACGGAAACCCTATTGAAATAGTAGATTTCGGGAAATGGAACAAAGATTCCGGGCCTGATTTTCTGATGGCAAAAATCAAAATAAATAACGTCATTTTAGCAGGAAACATAGAACTTCACGTAAGATCTTCTGACTGGATTTTCCATCAGCATTATAAAGACCCGAATTACGATAATATCATTCTCCATGTTGTTTTTCAAAATGATGCAGACATCGATGAACTTAACAAAAAAAATATTCCAACCCTAGAATTAAGAAATCATATTGATGAAAATATTTTTGGCAAGTATGAAAAACTTTTGAAAGAAAGTCAGTTTATTGCTTGTGAAGATATCTTTAATCCTGATAAAATTCCGGTTCATTTTCATGAAGAAAGTTTATTACAGAAACTTGAAGAGAAATCTGCCGAACTTGAAAAAGATCTTGAAATTCATAAAAACAACTATGAAGCAGTCTTATTTCACAGCCTCGCCTATTCTTTTGGGTTGAAAGTGAATGCACATCTATTTAAACAAATTGCCGAAAGTGTAGATTTTACCGTTTTTAATAAAATCAGACAAAACAAAACCCAAGTTGAAGCCTTACTCTTTGGAATTTCAGGCTGGCTTGAAAAACCTGAAGACGAAAAAATGAAAATATGGAAAAGAGAATTTGATTTCCTAAAAGCTAAATTTGATATTTCTGATCTGATTGTTCGTCCGAAATTTTTGAGACTGCGGCCACCCAACTTCCCAACGCTTCGTTTATCGCAATTGGCAGACCTTTATCATCAGCATCAAAATTTATTTTCAAAAATAATCAATGCTAAGAATGCTGATGAATTGATGGAAATTTTTAAAGATATAAAAGCTTCAGATTACTGGGACAATCATTTTAATTTTGGGAAAATTTCACCTATTGACCAACCTAAAGTTTTAACTAAAGAATTTATTGAGCTGATTATACTCAACAGCATTTTACCTTTAAAATACACTTATCACAAATACCATAACGAAGAAATTACGGAAGAGATTCTGGCATTTTATAAAGAACTTTCTGCAGAAAAAAATTCAATTGTTGATGGCTGGAAAAATTTAGGTATAAAAATAAAAAATGCACTTCAGACCCAAAGTTTGATTTATCATTACAAAAATTACTGCACACCAAAAAATTGCTTAAATTGCAGCATCGGATTTAAAATTTTAAAAGAAAGCAATCATGTTTGATAATCTTCGTCACAAGATGGAAAGAGAATGGTTTGGAGTACTCACGAGAATGGGTGCCAAATTAGGAATTCCAGTTTCTAAACTGCGGGTTTTCTTCATCTACTCTACTTTTGCGACGGCAGGATTTTTCTTTTTAATCTACCTTGGGCTGGCTTTCACGCTTTGGATCAAAGATATTTTTATCACAAGAAGACCAAGTGTTTTTGATTTATAATTATGGAATTTTTACAAATTACTTCGCCTGACGATTACCGCGTACAACAGATTTACAACTCTTATGCTTCAAGTTTTCCTGAAGATGAAAGACGTGATTGGTACAAGTTTGTGCGTTTATTTGAACATCCACAGGTTAAGGTAATTTCAGTTCTCAATGAAGCTGATAACATTGGTTATCTCATACTTTGGAAACTGAAGAATCATCTGTTCGTAGAACATTTTGAAGTTTTTGTGGAGTTTAGAAATCAAAAACTAGGTTCGCAAATCACCGATTATTTATTTAAAAATCATCCGAGAATTATTCTGGAAATCGAGCCTGAGCATTTGAACGAAGATTCTAAACGACGTTTTTCGTTTTACCAAAGAAATGGCTTAAGTTTGATAGACGAAATGTATATTCAGCCAAGTTATGGTGAAGGTAAAAAACCGCTTGAGCTGTGGCTTTTATCCAACTATCATCCGGAAAATCTCGATGAAGTGAAAGATGAAATTTATGATGTTGTTTATCATTAATTGTGATTAACTTTGCTACTCTCCGCTTAATTTATTCAGCTTAGAATATTCTACAAATGCTGTTTTTAATTCATATTCTATTTCCAAAGGTTTGAAGGTTTTTCTAAATCTTTTTGAAAGATGATTTACTCTTTCAGCGTAGTAGAGAAAATGATCAATTCCTTCTTCATTCATACCATATTTTGTAAGAAAAGTTAAGTCGATTTCTTTTTTCACTCTACTTAAAAAATCCTGAGTTTCACCAAAAGTTGGTGCCGTAATTTTGGGAGCCGATGCTTTTTTGATTAAACGTACCGCTTCGCCGATCACTTTAATCACATTAACCTGCCCTGCATTAAAATCATGACCTTGAAATGTTTTTGGAACTTCATTCTTCGGAATTGGAACTGACATTGGAGTTTTTATATATTCTTCCATTGAGGATTTCAACTTCGCTACTTTCCTCGAATCACTCATATACTTATTATCTCTTTCTAAATTCCCGCTTGGTTTGTATTCAATTTTCACTTCAGGAATTAACGTTTCAACTCTTAAAAGAACCACATTCATTGGAGTATAAAAACTCTCTTTTTTGATGATTTTATCCGTTCTGTAATAGCTTTCTTTTATAAATCGTAGTTCATCATTCTCATCAGATTCAATCGTGAAATTTCCTGAAACATCACTTGCTGAACGGATATTTTTAGTAACATTTAAAACTAAAACTGCATTTAAACCCAACTGTTGATCGTCCGTAATTTTGCCGGAAACTTTTTGCTGCCCGAATATTTGAGCAACAATGAAATAAAAAACAATGATTAGACTTTTGGTTTTCACTTGGCAATATTTTTTGTTTGAGATTTCATTCTTTCATTAAATTTGGGAATTACTTTTTCAATTTCGAAAATTGTCCCATTAATATTCTTGGATTTCACAAAATCTAATGATCTTGGATTTTCGAGAAAAGCGAATTCTAAAAACTCTCTGATTCGCTCTTCAGGAATTCCTAAACTCACAAAATATTCAGCATCAAGCCTGCTTACCACCCATTTCATATGCCTTTGCAGGTCTTCATATTTATATACAGTCTTCATTCTGCGGGCATCTCCATTGATTACTTTGTACAAAGCATCAATATTAATCGCCGCAACCGGAAAACCAATCACAAATGCATCTGAAAGTTCAGGAGCTTTTTCTCTCGCGACTTCAGGAGGTCTTGGAAGACCAATATCTTTTTGCAATCTTGCAACTTTATCTTCTTTAGCAAGCTTTTTAGAATCTTTATTTAAATCTCCTGTAAGATTTAGAATTTCAACTTCTTTTATCTCTTCCGGGATTCTAATTAGAACAACATTTAATGGGGAATTATAATCAAAAATACGTTTTGAAGATCTCTCATATCCTGTTTTTGAAAATCTGATCTCGTCATTTAAAGAAGCTTCAATTTCAAAATTTCCGGCAGCATCACTGTACGTTTTTTTATCATTAGAAATATTGACTACCAAAACATTGGTAATGACCATATCATTTTCGCTGATGATTTTCCCTGAAATTTTCTGTTGTGAGAAAAAATTATTAAAAACAAAGAGAGTAAGAATCAAAAAAAATATTTTAAAAAAATATGATTTCATCACCTTCTATTTTTGTGCTTGTGGGGATTTATAAGTAGAAATTCTCATTAAGACGGCGCGCTGAAATCTCATCAAATCGGCATCACTGACATAACCATATTTTAAAATATTTCTTCGTTCAAAACCGCCAGCCAATACATAGCCAATGAAATGCTGAACCTGAGAACTTTCTATTTTTAAATCATTAAAATACTGATAACCCAAAGCACTTACCAAATAATTCATAAAATCGATATCGTCCCATTTATCTTTCACTTTCCCGATTGCAAAGCCTTGTCCTTTTGGCTGTACAAACTCGCCGGGTCTAGCAGCAAGAATTCTCGGGTCAGATTTTTGCTTTATGTAAATCGCCAGATCTTTTTTTAGTTTCTCAACTTTTCTTGGCGGATTTAAAGTCTTCGTATCGATTTTCAAATCCCCGGTCAGAGCTTTTTTAATTTCAACTTCATCAATCAGCTGTGCAGATCTTGTCAACTTAATATTGATGGGTGAAGCAATATTTTCTTTGGTAACACTGGTATTAACCCTGTCATAACCGATTTTGATGAAACGGAGATTATCGCCTTGCCTTCCCGAAATCATAAAATGTCCGTCTCGATTGGTCTCTACACTCTCATCTGTTCTGATGTTGATGACCGTAACGTCAGGCATTTCTATATTTTCTTCGGAAGTCACCTTCCCAAAAATATATTCCTGGGCATTGATGCTGACAAAGAAAAATAAGGATAAGATAAAGAGTAATTTTAATTTCACAGATTATTGTTTTATAGAGCAAAACTAAAGTAATTTTTATTGAATTTCAGAAGTTTAACCACCGTTAACTCTTTTAGTATTATTTTTTGAATTTTTCTTTTTGAAACTGTTAAAAACCGATCTTTAATTGTTAAAATTTCATTTATATTTTAATTAAATTGCAGACTCAATCTCTGCAAAACATGAACAATTCTTATACGGTCATCAATGCCTCTGCTGGCTCCGGGAAAACCTATGCACTCGTGCAGAGGCTTCTGATGATTTGTCTGCGATATCCCAATCAGCAGCATTCTATTCGTAATATTTTGGCGTTGACGTTCACCAACAAAGCAGCGAATGAGATGAAAGAAAGAATTTTGTCGTGGCTGGGAAATTTTACAGCAGACAATTATACTGAGAATGCAGATTTAAAAAATATTCAGACCGCTTTTGAAAGTGAAGGCATAAAAATTACGATTGATGAACTTCATTTCAGATCAAAAAAACTATTGGATTACGTTCTTCATAACTATTCCACTTTAAATATCGGAACGATCGACCGTTTTAATTCTCGGCTGGTCCGAAGCTTTTCTTATGAATTAGGTTTGGCTAAAAATTTTAATCTTGAGATTGATGCAGAGCCTTTTCTGATTGAAGCGGTTGACAAAATGCTCGACCAGATTGGGGAAAACGACAGCATTTCAAACTCATTCATGGATTATGTGGATTACAGTCTTGAGAATAATGAGCGAATTAATTTAAATAAAAACCTTTACGATTCTGCAAAAGAATTTGTAAAAGACATTCATTACGAACATCTTAAAAACAACAAAAGCTTCGACGACAGCAAATACGAAGACATTAAAAATACGCTTCGAAAAGAAATTGTTGCTAACAAAAAACGTTCAGTAGAAATTGCGACCCAATCGATTGAACTTTTTAAATCAAGAAATATTGAAGTTGAAGATTTTTCTCAAGGCAAAAATGGTATTGGCGGATTTTTCACTAAAATTATAGATTTCTATAACAAAAAAAGACCTGGATTTCCATTTCCTACACATGAAGAAAGTGCTTTAAACAATATTAAAAAAGGAGCGGCAGCAAAATCAAAACATAAAGAGTCAGAGATTTTTGAGATTCTCGAGCAGCTTTTAGAAAACAGAATACAGCTGATTCTCCTATTTATTGAAACTCAAAAAAAAGAGAAGATTCTGTCGGCTTTGCTTCCTTTAAAAGTTAATAAAGACATTCAGGATGAGCTGAAAAAGATTGAAGATGAAAATGATTTGGTACTCCTATCAAAATTCAACATCCTCATCAACGAAAATCTAAAGAATGAACCGTCAGCTTTTATTTATGAAAAAGTAGGTTCCCAGTTTCAGCATTATTTCTTTGATGAATTTCAGGATACCTCCGAGTTGCAGTGGCAGAACTTCATGCCGTTGAGAGATCACAGTGTTTCGACAGAAAACACTTCTTTCACATTGGTTGGCGACCCGAAACAGAGTATTTACCGTTTCAGAGGTGGAGAAAGTAAATTAATGCTTGATATTATCAATAAAAAAGAAATTTCTCCTAAAGAAGCTGAATTATTAGTCTTAAAGGACAATTGGCGAAGTGCGAAGAATATCGTTCAGTTTAATAATGAGCTTTATCAATTTCACTCAATCGATTTAGAAGAAGAGCATAAAAATATTTTCGGAGTTGATGCTGAGCAGAATTCAAAATCTAAAATCGAGGGTCGTGTAAAAGTTAGTTTAATTGAAAACCTTACGAAAGAAGATTTTTACAATGATGTTTCTGAGAAAATGCAGAAAGATATTCAGGAATGTCTCAATAACGGATTCAGATTTTCAGACATCACGATTCTTTGCCGTGGCAACTTTGATATTTTCAGTTATTCGCAGAAATTGGGAAATTTAAAAGTCAATTATCGAGGTGAAGAAACAAATATCAAAACGATTTCTGATAAAGGTTTGACGTTAGAATTATCAAATACTTTGCAGGCAGTCATTCAGTTTTTAAGATGGGAAACCAACCCAAAAAACAAACCTCATCTGATTATGTTGATGTTTTATCTGAACCGTTTGGGCAGAATTACGATGAATGATTTCAGTTTAGATATTAAAGAAATTCTTGGGATCAATACTCACGAAGAAATTTTAGAATTTATTCAAAACAAATATGCTTTAAAACTGAAACAGGATAATTTCCCAAAATTTAATCTCTACAATTTTGTTGAATATTACATCAACGAATTTGCAGTTGAAAATAAGGAAACCGATTTTCTCTTAAATTTCCTTGAAATGCTTTTCAATTTCACTCAAAATGCCGGAGCAAGCACAAAAGAATTTTTGAAATATTGGGATGAAGAAGCTTCAAAACACACTATTCAGGCTTCTGAAAACATTGATGCCATTCAGATTATGACCATTCATAAAGCAAAAGGTCTGGAGTTTCCTGTGGTTTTCATTCCTTTGGAAAATAAAAATTCTGACAGTCAGTTCAATAATTGGTTTGATACAGACGACGATGAAGCCTTGAAGT